>JAGNSI010000030.1 GCA_017988135.1 Pseudarcicella sp. | reverse complement strand
GTTTGTATATGCAAATATATACATAATTACTTGATTTGCAAAATGTTAAGTTAAATAAATCATTACTTTTACTATCTTTCTTATACTCTTTTCTAAAAAACTTCAAGTCGTTTTTAATGGTTTCTTCCCTTGGGTCGTGTCCTCACGACCCAATACTACCCTTCCCTTGGGTCGTGTCCTCACGATTATTGTAGGTCGTAGCGGACGCTTCCTACAACCGATTTTTAAATTTCTGATTACAAGACGATTACGTGTTAATTTTTTGAAGGCTCAATCCCATTTTTTTAGCCATTTTCTCCAAGTTTTTCAACTGCCTATCCTTATATTGGATTTCATATTCTTCTTGTAAATGCACCTCAAACTCTGTTTTTTTTGTCATCATATTCCAAAAAATTACTGCTACCTTTCGAGCTGTAGCCTTTATCGCAACAAAACTGCCTTTTCTGAAAGATAATTTCCGGTAAAATGAACCTAAATAACACTTGCTATTATTTAATGCCCACCCTGCCATCCGAAATGCCTGATTGGCTCTATTTGCAACTGATTGTTTGAAATGACCAACTATTTTTTCGCCTGTAATTTTAGGCTTTGGAGATAAGCCTAACCAAGAAGTGAAATGTGCTGCTGTTTTCCATTTACTCAGATTTGTACCTGTTTCTGAGAGAATTGTTAAGATGGTCTTTTCGTCTAATCCTCGAATTTTTGTTAAATCTACACCTGCTATTTCTTTGAGATAGCTTTTGGCATCAAAATTATAATCATTTTGTTTTACTCTTGTGTTTTTGGTTCTAGATTCATCGCCTTCTCCTCCGTTAATTTGACCTAAAGTTCGTTCGATTTCTTTCTCACATTCGAGCATTTGTTTTTTAATAAAGTCATACATCGTCAAGGCTTGTTGAAGACTAAAAAGATGTTCAGCTCGCCAATTACCTTGTAATCCTTTTTCGAAATCTTCCTCTGATGCTTTCATTTGGGGATGGCGGAATTTGGCTAATTCTTTGGGATTTCTTTCGCCAGATACAATGGCTCGAATGATATTCATGCTTGTTTGAAGCTCCGTACCTGATGCAATTTGATGTAGCTTAATGTTTAATAACTGCAAGGCTTTTCCCATCAAAGCTATTTGAATTCCTTTCTGTTTTTCTAAATTCTCTCGTTGACGAACATAAGCTCGCAATTCTCTGATTTTACCTTCGGCAATAAATGAACCACTCAAAAGTCCGTAACTGTGCAATTGCGGAGTGCCGCCCAGCTGATTCCATTGGCTGTCAGCTACATCACTCTTTCTGCCAGGTACAGTACGTACATATTTGGCATTGGCTAAACAAACTTTTAAACCTCGGCTTTCTAAGGTATCATACAGATTTACCCAGTAAATTCCCGTAGACTCCATCGCTACAGATTCAACACCCAAGCTCACAAGCCAGTCAGACAATTCTTCTAAATCTTGGGTGAATGTCCCAAAACGCCGAACGGATTCATCGCTCAATAAACCTACACACACATAATGGGCTGATGCTCCAACATCTATACCCGCTACTTTTGTATTTAAGACTGAAAGAGGCTGAGTGCCTCCTAAACGAATTTTGGTAGATTGTTTGATTTTCTTTTTCATCTTTAACCTTGCGTTTTGTAGTTAAAGAAAACAAAGCAGAATAGTGCTAAAATGTGGTACTCTTACTAACGAAGTCGATGATTAGGGTGAATCCCAAATCATGCGCTATCTATAATTGTTTGTCAACTATTCTGTGCCACGCTACGACACGAACTATTATGTATCAATGAGTCTACGGCTTTTGCTCTTTGTTCCCTCAATAGTATAAATCGGTTGTTCGTTTTTGTTCCCAAATTTTTTTGGGCGGTGGCTACGACCAGTTTGGGGAATGGTATGCAGAAAACGTCAGTGGAGACACTGACGATGGCGGAGTATACTTTGGCTTTAGCTTTATTTTACAAAAAAAGCTGATTTACATACTAATAATAAAAACCATTCACCACAAAAACTGAGCTATTCTGTATTTTTTGCGACCTCATATTTTTAAAATAAAGATTAGTCTACTAACTTTATAGGAATAATTGATTAAATAGATTTTTCCAATGCAAAATATCGACGATTTCGAGAAAAGACCTGTTTCTGAAGCCGATCAAGAGGCGTATATAGATATTGTAAACGAAGAAAACAAAAAGCATCCTTTTCTGAATTGGATATTTTTGGGAATCATAGTTACATTATTTCTATTAGCGTGGCTGGTATTTGCAAATACAGACACTCAAAACTTTAGAGATGAATTTTGGCTAACGATACATACTTTTTTCAACCAAAAGTTATTGGTTTATATGTGTGTTGGTTTTGCAGCTCAAATGGTGGATGGGGCATTAGGCATGGCTTATGGCGCTACTGCTACAGCTTTTTTGAGTAGTATTGGGGTAGGTTCGGCACAAAGTAGTGCCAGTATTCATATTGCAGAGGTTTTTACTACAGGTGCTTCAGGTATATCTCATTTCAAGTTGGGCAATGTAAATAAAAAACTTTTCAAAAGCTTGGTAATACCAGGAATTGTTGGGGCGGCAAGTGGTGCTTTTCTACTTTGCTTACTCGAAAAAGGTGGTTTATTTTCTGAAGAAGACATCAAAACATACTTAAAACCAATTATGACTATTTATACTTTGATACTGGGATGTATTGTTCTAAAAAAAGCATTAAAAAAGAATAACGTAAAAAAGAAAATCAAAAACATCACTTCACTTGCCTTGTTTGGATCATTCATGGACAGCATTGGTGGTGGTGGCTGGGGACCAATTGTAACGTCTACGCTATTGAGCAGAGGACGTTCGGTAAGCTATACAATAGGCTCGGTAAACAGTGCCGAATTTTTTGTGGCCTTTAGTAGTTCATTGGTTTTTTTCTTGATGATTGGGCTTGACCCAGGTCTTTGGCAGGTAGTACTGGGTTTAATCATCGGGGGCGTACTTGCTTCTCCTTTTGCGGCTTTTGCAGTTGCCAAAATCAAGCGAAAACCTTTAATGATTTTTGTGGGTTGTTTTATTATTTTTCTTAGTCTAAATACACTATTGAAACTGTCGATAGGTTATGATATGATTGGAAAATTTATACAATTTTGTATAGGTGGTATTTAAAAATATACGATAGCTTTGGCTGGCAAAACTATCGTATAATAAATAAGTACTTTTTATTTTTAAGCAAAAAAAGGCAAAACGCTTTCTAATCCTATTCCACGTGAGCCTTTTACCAAGACATGATAACCTTCTGATGGGTGGTCTTGTAACCATAAATGCAAACCAAATTTGTCTGGAAAATAATTGACCGAAATTGGTAATACTTTTACGGCATGTTCCATCAATTTACCTACCAAAAGTATTTTTTGAAACTGACAATCTTTGAGCAATAAACCTATGTTTTGATGTTCTGTCTGGGCTTCATCACCTAGCTCGAACATATCTCCCAATATTACCATTTTCTTATTTGCTTCGAGCTGATTGAAGTTTTCAATGGCCGCTTTCATAGATGATGGATTGGCATTGTAAGCATCCATCAATAGTTGATTGCTCCCTTTTTGAATGTATTGCGAACGATTATTGTCTGGGGCATAAGCAGCAATACTTTGAAATGCCTGAACAGCATTTACCCCAAAATATTGACCAATGGCAAAAGCGGCAGCCATGTTTTCGAAATTATAAAAACCCGTCAAATGTGATGAATACTCAGTATGATTTCCCAAAAAAGAAATAGTTGGCAAAACTTCCTTTAAAATCATGTCTTCATTGTTTTTACTAGAAAATTTTATGATACAACTTTCATCAAAACCTTTTTCTTCCAACATTTCTGTAGTCGCCACTGCATCTTTGTTTAAAAAAACTTTACCAGTGTTTATTTTCAAGAAATCATACAATTCACCTTTTCCTTTTCTTACGCCAGCAACACCTCCAAAGCCTTCTAAATGTGCCTTGCCGATATTGGTAATATAGCCGTGGGTTGGCTCGCAGATGGCACATAGTTCAGCTATTTCTTGCTGATGATTGGCTCCCATTTCTATAACAGCTATTTCATGGGTGGCATTAATAGAAAGCACAGAAAGCGGTACGCCGATATGGTTATTCAGATTACCTTTGGTAGCAAATACGTTGAACTTTGTTGCCAAAACTTGCTTTATCAATTCCTTAGAGGTTGTTTTACCATTTGAGCCGGTAAGACCAATTACGGGAATAGTTAAATTTTTTCGATGAAAATTTGCCAAATTTTGTAAGGCCTGCAAACAATCTTCTACCAAAAGTATGTTTTGATGAGTTACAAAATTCTCTTCGTCTACTAATACATATTTGGCTCCCAATGCTAATGCCTGCTCCGCAAAAGTATTGGCATTGAAATGTGGTCCTTTCAAAGCCACAAACAAAGCATCTTTTTGAATATTACGAGTATCCGTACTGATACCACTACACAATAAAAAACACTCATAAAGAGTTTCAATAGATACTTGCATTGCTTTTTTATTAATTATTTAATGTGAAAAATGTACCTTGTGTAGTATTTCTTTCTACAATTTATTGGCTAAATTTAATATTGTTTAAAATATTGGATAGCCTTTGATTTTTTTCGTTATTAAAATTATAAAAAAGTACTAAAAGTATGATTATCGCATTCAGAAAATAAACCAAAAGATGTATAAATATTTAATCACTTTTTTATTGTTATTTATTATTAAGCAAAGTTATGCTCAAAAATTTGAGTTTGAGATAAGTAACGACATAGTGCTTGATGTTGAAAATATTCGCCTCAACAATCCTTGGGCTGGCGGTTTAAATGCTCCTCAATTTTCTACCTGCAAAATAAACAACGACACTATTGACGACCTTGTGGTTTTCGAAAGAAGCTCCCAAATTCTCTATATTTATATTGCTACTAAAAACAATGAAGGCAAATTTTACTGGAAATATACGCCTGGCTACGAAAAATTATTCCCCGAAATATCTAGCTGGATACTGATGGTAGACTACGATAATGACGGCAAAAAAGATATTTTCACCAAAGCTACGGCGGGCATAAAAGTTTACAGAAACACATCATCAGAAAACGAACTTTCGTGGAAATTGGAAAGCCCGCTACTCATGACACAAGGTTTTACGTCTGAAATCAACCTTGCCGTTCCTTCTTCTGACTTGCCTGCCATAACAGACATCGATAACGACGGGGATATTGACATTTTAGTTTTTCAAGCTGATGGCAATACAGTAGAATTTCATAAAAACCTTAGTCAAGATAAAAAAGACGAAAGCAATCGCTTGATTTTCAAAAAAATAGGTTTGTGTTGGGGGAATTTTCGTAAAGAACACTTTGCCGATATAAAATTTGATATCGATTGCGAAGGTTATAAAGATACTTTGGGAATAAAAAACAAACGAATAATGCACGCTGGCAATTCATTGCTATTGCTTGATTTGAATAGTGACGGCAAAAAAGATGTTTTGTACGGACACGTTACCGCCAATCGTTTGGGTCAAATGTATAATATTGGTACGCTAAACCATGCAATTTTCGACAAAGCAGAATATAATTATCCTGTTCAAAAACCTGTAGATATGCCCAATTTTGCTTCCCCTTTTTTTGAAGATGTAGATTTTGATAATAAAAAAGATTTGATAGTTGCAGTATCTACCACAGACAACAACGATTTTAAAACTGACTTCAAAAACTCTGTTTGGCTTTACAAAAACAAAGGAACATCGCCTATTGTAGAGTTTGATTTTTTACAAAGCAATTTCTTACAAAATACGATGCTGGATTTGGGGGAAAACACTAGTCCGCTTTTGATGGATTACGACAATGACGAAGATTTGGACCTCATTGTGGGTAATAATGGCGAACGTACCAACCTCGGCGTGAGGGCTTCATTGTTTTATTTTGAAAATATTGGAGATAAAAAAAACGCCCATTTTATACTTCGTGATAAAAATTTTATGAATTTTTCAAACACCATTTTAGGCACTCATTTTTCGCCTTTTATCAATGATATGAATGGTGATTTTATTCCAGATTTTGGCTTTCATTACCAATCTTTTGTAGGAACAGAAACAATATTTATCCCCAATTTGTCTCGGTCAAAAAACAAATATGTTTTCGATGCTAATAAATTTCAAAAGATAAAATTGTTTGAAGAAATAAATCCAAACGAAAAAATAAACTTTGTAGACATCAACCAAGATGGAAGAAACGATTTGCTGGTAAGCAACAATCAAGGTGAGATAGATTATTTTCAATGCTACTTCGAAAATGGAACCAACAGCTACAAGCTTACTAAAAATCAATTTGGCAAAATAAAAGGCAATTATATCACTGGAAAACTCTCCCTAGCGTGCAAAGATTTGAACGGAGATGGCAACTACGAACTCATCACAAGCAATAACAATGGTTTTTTGACTATTTATAATGATTTTATCCATCAGTCAGACTCACTAAAACCAGACTCAACTTTGATTGCGAGCAATGTTTTAAAAAATATTTCGAACTATAAATTAGGGTATAAAATTGCCTTCGCTTCGGGTGATTTAGATGGCGATGATAAACCCGATTTGGTAATGGGCTCGAATACTGGTGGACTAAAAATATTGACAAACAAAACCTTAAAATCAAAAAAACAAACAGAAAACACAAGCAGTACTTTAGCAAAAATTTACCCCAACCCTAGCAATGGCTTGCTTTGGATAATTCCTCAAAAAGACGTAGACATAACGGTAAACAACACTTTAGGACAAAAACTTTACGCATTTAAAAATATAATAGCGAAACAAGAAACCGAAATAGATTTACATGATTTATCTCCAGGAATGTATTTGATAGAAATAAAAAGCTTAGACAAAAAGGAGGTTAAAAAAATAATTTTACGAAAATAATGAGTATATTAAAGCCAATAAAAAATACAAAACGGTAAAATAATTTCGATTTTTCTATAGAAAATTATGAGCAAAATATTGGTATTGGCTGGCGGTGCAGTAAAAGGGGCTTTTCAAGCTGGAGTAATAAAAGCAGTTTTTGAATCTGGTTTTGTACCCGACGCTATTTATGGCGTATCTGCGGGTAGCCTCAACGCCTCTTTTATCATCAACAATATTGGTTTACAAAAAATAGAAAACGATGGCAACTTCAGTCTTTTGCAAGCGGCTGTAGAGCTGAATGAGTTTTGGAAAATGCGAATTACTTCACCCGATAGCCTTTCGCTACGCAGAGGCACTTACGACCTCGGAATGAGTGCCATTCGTAGGAATTTTGAAGGATTATTGGATGTAAGTCCGCTTAGAAATATACTCGACGACACCATTTTTATACGCAACCTAAAAGCCTCACACATAGACCTTAAAGTAGGTGCAGTAGACATCATAAATGGCGGAATTGTATATGCCGACCCTAGTTACGAGCATTTTTTAGACTACATCATGGCATCATCTGCCATACCTATTTTGATGCCTGTTGTAAATATTGGAGGACACAAAAAACAAGCTTTCATGGATGGTGGTCTTCGTGACGTAGCTCCCATAAAAAAAGCCATAGAAAACGGTGCCACCGAAATAATATGTGTAGCCTGCCATACCAAAGAAATAGAAGGCGGCTATTTCCCCTACGGAAACCTCCTGGCTCTGGTAGACCGCACCATGGATATTGCTGTAAACGAATGCCTCAACTCTGACCTCGACTGGGCTGAGTTCAGAAACGAGTGCTTGCCAGAAGATGGCAGCCCAGCTTTGACTGGTATCTTAAAAGGTAATCAACGCATAAAACTCACCATAATTCGTCCAACAAGACCCCTGATGGTAGATATTCAAAACTTTGACATTGAAGACATCGAAAGACTGCTAGATACTGGCTATCAAGAAGGCAGAAACATATTGATGAAGTAATATTTTTAGCAACAAAAGATTATTTAAATCCGTGCCTTTAAATTTTCATTCGAAATATAAAAAAAGCCTTCCCACAGAATTATTAGACACAGATTCAATCATTATTGTGAAATGAATTTGGGCAAAACCCTATCGGGTACGGGCTATTCACTCCCGCTTTTTTTGCTGAAAAAGCAAAAAAGAGCTCCGTTACTATCCCTTTTGCATTTTACATTTCCGCAAGGCCTATTTTTTACTTCTTTTGAATCTTAAAAATTACTCTGCCTATCAAACAATATAAACCTCACTTCAAATCTTCGGAAGCCAAATTGGAGACTTTACTAAACATTATTTCTTAAAATCCAGTAAATGTTAAACTAGCTCATCAAACAGAAAAATAGCGGTTATTTTTTCCATCAAAAAAAATGTATTTTTGTATTTTAGAATAAATTCATACAAAGCAATAAAACCCAACAAAAAGGGTAAAAATATGGAATACAATTTCAATACCATTGAAGAAAAATGGAGAGCCATTTGGGAACAAAACCAAACTTTCAAAACCAACAACGACCACTCAAAACCAAAATATTACGTACTAGATATGTTTCCGTATCCATCGGGTGCTGGCTTACATGTAGGACATCCGCTGGGCTATATCGCTTCAGACATTATAGCACGCTACAAAAAACACAAAGGATTCAATGTTTTGCACCCGATGGGCTTCGATTCTTTCGGCTTACCTGCAGAGCAATACGCCATACAAACAGGGCAACACCCTGCCGTAACTACACAAGAAAATATCAATACTTATATAAAACAACTCAAACAATTGGGCTTTAGCTACGACTGGAGCCGTGAAATACGCACATCAGAACCCAATTATTACAAATGGACTCAGTGGATTTTCATGCAACTGTTTGATCATTATTACGACAAAAAAGAAAATAAAGCTCGCCCAATAAAAGACCTAGTTGCGTATTTTAAAAAAAATGGCAACCAAAACATTCAGGCATCTTGCAACGAAGAAACACCCGATTTCAACGCCCAAGATTGGAACAGCATGTCTGAGTATGAACAACAAAACACACTACTCAACTATCGCCTCACCTACCCCGACGACTCTGTTGTAAATTGGTGCCCAGCCTTAGGAACTGTACTTGCAAACGACGAAATAAAAGACGGACTTTCTGAAAGAGGTGGCTACCCAGTAGAACAAAAAAAAATGAAACAATGGGCAATGCGTATCACCGCATATGCCGACAGACTGATAAACGGACTCAACGATGTAGACTGGACTGATGCCATAAAAGAGCAACAACGCAATTGGATAGGTCGCTCTAAAGGAGCCAGCGTACGTTTTCAACTCGAAAAAAACATTCCTGAAGCAGATTTTATAGAAGTTTTTACTACAAGGTTAGACACTATTTATGGCGTTTCGTTCATGGTAATAGCACCAGAGCACGAATATGTAAAAAACCTAACCACAGCTGAGCAAAAACAAGAAGTAGACGAATATGTAAAATGGGTTGCGTCGAGAAGCGAGCTAGAACGTATGTCTGAGGTAAAACGTGTCACAGGAGCATTCACAGGAAGCTATGTTATAAACCCACTGAATAACGAAAAAGTACCTATATTTTTAGCAGACTATGTTTTGGCAGGCTATGGTACTGGTGCGGTGATGGGTGTACCATCGGGCGACCAAAGAGATTGGAATTTTGCTAAACATTTCGACCTACCAATAGTAGCTATTTTGGACGAACAAAAAGAAATTGAAACACAAGCCGACAATACCAAAGAAGGCAAATATATCAACTCTGGCATTATCAATGGACTTACCTACAGCGAGGCAACAGATAAATTGACAAGCTGGATAGAAGAACAAAAAATCGGAAAAGGAAAAATTCAATACCGACTCAGAAATGCTGTTTTTAGCCGTCAAAGATATTGGGGTGAGCCAGTTCCTGTGTATTTCAAAACTTACGAAAACGGTCAAAAATTACCTTTCCTCATTGCAGAAAATGAGCTACCACTTAACCTTCCCAAAATAGACAAATACCTGCCCACTACCACAGGCGAACCACCTTTGGGAAGAGCTGCAGATTGGAAATACCAAGACCAATACGAATACGAACTAAGCACTATGCCCGGCTGGGCGGGTTCTTCGTGGTATTGGTACAGATATATGGATGCACAAAACAACGAAGCATTTGCCTCTCCAGAAAATATCAATTATTGGAAAGCCATAGACTTATACATTGGTGGCTCAGAACATGCTACTGGTCATCTTTTGTACAGCAGATTTTGGAATAAATTTTTAAAAGATTTAGGATTAGTACCCGAAGAAGAATTTGCCAAAAAACTCATCAACCAAGGTATGATTCAAGGTAGGTCAAATTTTGTATATAGAATAAAACAAAACGATAACCAAGCCCACGACCATCCCGTATTTGTATCGGCAAGTATCAAAGAAAATTACGAAACTACACCCATCCATGTGGATGTAAACATAGTAAACAACGATATTCTAGACACCGAAGCTTTTAAAAAATGGCGAGCAGATTTTGAAAACGCTACATTTATTACAGAAACCGAAGGCTCAAACAAAGGCAAATATGTATGTGGTGTAGAGGTTGAAAAAATGTCTAAATCGAAATTCAATGTAGTAAATCCAGATAGCTTAATCAAAAAAGTAGGTGCTGATACATTGCGACTTTATGAAATGTTTTTAGGGCCTTTGGAGCAAGCCAAACCTTGGAATACCAACGGTATAGACGGCTCACACAGGTTTATCAAAAAAGTATGGCGACTTTTTTATGACGAAAACAAAACCGAACTTAAAGTTACAGATGATGCCCCCACAAAAGAAGAGCTGAAAGTATTGCACACCTGTATAAAAAAAGTAGAAGACGATATAGAACGCTATTCTTTCAACACGGTAGTGTCTACTTTGATGATTTGCGTAAACGAGTTGAGCACTTTGAAATGCAGAAAAAAAGCCATTTTAAAAGACCTTGTGGTATTGATGTCACCATACACGCCACACCTTTCGGAAGAACTTTGGGAAGTATTGGGTATGGAAAAAGGTAGCGTATCTTTAGCTGAGTTCCCTAAATTTGATGCAAAAAATTTAGAAGAAGCAAGCTTTGAATACCCAATTTCTATCAACGGAAAAGTAAGGTTAAACCTTTCATTTCCAACCAATACGCCAGCTAACGACATAGAAAAAGAAGTACTCGCAAACGAAATTGTACTAAAATGGCTAGAAGGAAAACCAGCTAAAAAAGTAATAGTAGTTCCAAAAAGAATAGTAAATGTGGTAGTTTAAATACACAAAAAGAGGAAGGTTTCGTAATGAATCCTTCCTCTTTTTTTATGGTATTTATTCAGTAATAAAAATTCTAAATCAATTACGAATCTAAAAAAATGCAAAAAAATAGGAAAGACTCAAAATGAATCTTTCCTATTTTTTTTAAAATTCTAATTTTAAACTAGAAACTAAAAGATAAACCTGTAGCAAATTGTCCAACAGATTTAGACAATGCTTTAGTATTCATGAATGAATATTCTAAAAGTAAACCAAATTTATTACCAATTCTTGTTCCTACAGTAGAACCATACCACATTGCACTACCAATTGAAGATCCCTCTGGCAAATTGTTAGTTCTGTAGATAAGTTTTGGAGAAGCATATAGTGCTAACCACTCAGCTGGGTGATAAGAAGCATATACTGGAATAGTAAAATCATAAAAAGTAGCATCACCTACAGATAAATATCCTAAACTACCTCCTACACTTAGAGCTCCTTTGGTTTCCATATCACCTAACAATTGATACTTTGCACCTATACTACCAGTTCCTAACAAACCTACTTTAAAATTAACATCTAACTTGTCGTTAATACCGTAAATAGCTTGTATCTCAATTAATCCTCCTTTTCCTGTATTTGTAACTTTAGAAGTATCGTCTCCAAAAATATTATTGTATTGAAGTTGAGAATCAACTGACGAATAAGCTACTGCACCTTGAGTTTCGCCAGCACCAAGTACTCTAGCTGTTTGAAGTGTAGACATAGATACACAACTACTGAAAATAGTAGAGGCAATTAAAAAAGCAAATAATTTAAATTTGTTCATAATAATTTTTTGTTAAATGTTGAAAACTTCGTCAAAGGTAGCAACAATTTTATTCAAAAAAAAAATCAATATTAAGTTTTCATAAACTACAAATTATTGACAGCTTTCGTATTGCTTCGCAATATCCATGAAATTTATATTTATTGCTTCTACTTCTTTGTACTTTTGCTCAATAGCTGGGCAATCTTTTAAATAGGAAAAAATCGCTTTTTTAGCCCCTATTGCTGTAGGTTGATAGCCTTTTTCATCGCCTTGTTTCACCATCCAACAAAACTGTTTCAATGAATAATTTTTAACATCATCTTCAGAATTTTTGGCTTCAGGCAGATCAAATTGAAAAATATTTTCATAAAAATCTATTTTATTGCCTTTGAATTTCCTCTCTAAAAGTGTGTAGGTATAATTACTAAAATCACCAAATGACTTTACTACAAAAGACCGACTGTCGTCTGTAGATACTATTTTAGATAAATTCAAAGCTTTTAATTCATGCACTTTTTCTTCTCCATTGTATAAATAAACTACAACTCCTTTATTTGCTCCAAGGTAAATTTTAAATTCATTTGGATTTTCGAAATCAGAAATATAAAAATATGGCTCAGGGTTTACAATTTTAATAGTACCCACAAAAGGTTCCTTTAACAATTTATCTTTTTCTTTAGGATAAGCTGTACCTTTAATGGTTATGTATAAATATTTATCTAGTATTTCGGCTGTACTAAATAATTTTTCGGTGTTTTTATTTGAATAATTATACGGGAAAATTTCATTTACAAAATCGTTGGTCAAAGCCGATAAATTATATTTTCGAGGCGGAGCATTATACGGAAAATCAATTTCCATGAATTTTTCTACATAAAACCTAGCCTTTTCTTCATTTTGAACAATAGAAAAATACGTACTCAATGATAGTAAAGCTGCTCTTTTTACGTCATTTGTTTCGGAATCTTCCTTGTATTCAGACAATTTCTCCCACAAAGAAATATTTTCTTGTGTAATAGCTTTAGCCCATTTTTCAGTACCTTCTTGGGTTAATATTTTCTTATTTTTATCATAAATAGCATTAAAAGACTGCAATTCAGCTGCTTTGTTTATTTTATCCAAACGTGGTAAAATCACTTGAAGTAAAGGGGAACCACCATTTAAGCTTTTGTTATAAATTTTACCTAAAAAATCATTCACACTCGAACGCAATATTAACACAAAACGTTGTTTGAAACTAGCATTTACAGAAATAGGATTAGCATTATCGAAAACACTAGGGTTCCAAAATCGTGTATATTCGCTTTTAAGATTATAAAAATTATCAAATGCTGTCACTTTAAATTCGAGCTTATGAAATGGTTTATTGTCTGCATAAGCATTCAAATGTATAATAAAATGTAAATCTCCACCATCTTTCACAAACTTTAAAGGACCAAAAACCACATCATCTAGAATTCCTTTGGTTTCTTCGTAAGAAATAGCATCATTTATGTAATCTTTAGATGGTGTATCTGTAAAATATCTTTTATCGCCCTTAAAAAAAGCATGTCGTATCACTCTTACGTCAAACGATTTGTATTTTGCTGGGTCAAAACCTTTATCAGGTAATGATTTACAATTTAACTCATACCAAAATGGATCTATTTTTTGAGAAAATACAGGAAACTGCACAAAGCAAAATAAAGAAAAAAGCAATAACGTAAATTGTTTAAAATAATGCATTGTTGTTGTGTTTAAAATTAAAAAATTACATTTATTAACAAATTTATAATTAAAAAATAAATGTAAATCAAATTACTGATTAACAAACGATTACATTTAAAAAATATTCTCTAACAAAAATTTTATACTATTGCATTGAAAAAAAAACCACTTCACAAAAAATGGCATAATATTTGATAGAAATTTCATAATTAGTTCTAACAAATATTTCAACCAAATGAAAATCTTCTTCTCTGCTATTGTTATAGCTATGTTATCGTTAAATTTAACCTTTTCACAAAAAAAAATTAACATTTTTACGCACACGGTTACAGGCAAGCCTGATGTAGTTTTTGAAATAAATAATCCTTTTTTTTGTGATTTTTACATAGATATTCAGCTCAAAAACTTAATAAATTTAAGTCTAGATAGTTCTTTTACGCCTCTTAAAATAGTTCCACCTGGCAATCATACTTTATTGAAATTAGTGGCTGTGAAGTCAAAATTAATCACCAACTACGGATATAAATATGCCATGTACAAAGGCAGACCACTTTCTGCTAAACCCTCAATAGCTGCTTTAAAATTACCTTTCAACGAAAACAAAAATGTTGAAGTAGTTTGCCCAGAATTAAGTTTAGAAGACTTGGTTAATCAAAAAGAAACAGATTACCATGAAATAAACTTCAAAATGGCTGCTGGTGACAGTATTTTTGCCTGCAAAGAAGGGGTTGTATCTGAAATAAAAACAAATGAAGGTTATTCTTACATAGAAATATTTCATTCGGACGGAACTTTTGCTAGATACGAGAATATAAATAAATTAAAAACTTGGGTAAAAGAAGGAAGCAAAATCTTGACAGGACAAGCTTTAGCTGCTGTAGGAAATAATCAAACTAGCCCTACTTTGAGCTTTACATTATATTATGTAGATCAAAAAAAATTAGATTTAGAAAACAATTACAGCTATTTAATACCACTTTTTACAAAAAAAGGACAATCAATTGCTAGCACTCTCAACAACGGTGAGCGTTTTGGACAAGCGAAAGAAAGCCTAGGCAGGTAATTAAAGAATTCCTCTATACATCTGTAAAGTATCGTTAGTAAAGGTAGACCAAGAAAAATGCGAAGCCCTGAGCAAGGATTTCTCTTTCATGGCTTTACAGATAATAAAATCAGAATACACACTATAAATTGCTTGCACTATTTGTTCTAAATCGCTAGCATTTACCAATATTCCAGCTTCGCCAACTACTTCTGGCAATGAACTATTATCTGAACAGATCACAGGCACTCCGCATTGCATCGCTTCCAAAACAGGCAAACCAAACCCTTCATAATGAGATAAATACACAAAACAATGAGCAGATGAATAAATACTCGAAAGATCAATGTCATCTACAAAACCTGTAATAAAAACCCTATTTTGCAAGCCTGAATCAGCCAATTGCTGAAAAATATCATCGTAATTCCACCCTTTGGTTCCCACTAAAACCAAATTCAAATCGTCTACTTTTTTTGTTTTGACTAAATGCGAAAAAGCCCTAATCAACTGTTGAATATTTTTACGTGGCTCTAATGTTGACAATCCCAAAACATAAGGCTGATCAACAGGAATATGGTACTTCAATAAAACTTGGCGTTTTTTCTCAACATTATTTTCTGGATAAAAAATAGTTGGTGATGCTGCCAAATATTGTACAAAAACACGACTTTCATCTATGCCAGAATAATTACAAAAATCGCTTTTAGTAGATTCCGAAACACAAGCTACAAAAGCATCATCAGGAATAGCTGAGATAGTTTTTTGTAACATTCCAGATACATTTTTTCCAAAAAATTCAGGGTGGATAATAGGTATTATATCATGAACTGTAAGAATTTTCTTTAGTTTTTTGTTGTTCAATATTTCATCAGGAAAACTATAAAACAGACTATGATATATAGCAATTTCATTGATTTTTGGCGAAGACAAAACAGACTTATTACCCAGTAAAGAAAACACCAACCTTCTAACTACCTTCTGAGGAATAGAACTATCGTTAAAAATTTTAAATAAAAAATTCTGCCACTTAGCTATATTTAAATCTTTTTCTGAGTGTAAAAAAAATAATTCTTTACCAAAATCTGATTCTTGAAAATGCCTCAATGTGTCTTGAAGATAAGCGGGGCTTGCCAAATGCAATTGTACATCGGGATGACACATTAATTGTTGTGACAAATTTTCTATTACCCTATAAACTCCCGTTTTAGATTTTTGTTGATAAAACCCTTCACCCAAAATAACAGCATCCAAACCTACTTTTAGCATCCTAAACTACTTTTTATCTCTCCAATTGTTACCTCTAAACGGCTTCCAAGTCTTTTTATCATCAATTTTACTTTTGGTATTTGGTTGAAAAATTCCAGTTTTTTTCTTTTTCACCAAACTACCAGCATTATTCTTTTCAGATTTGTTTACTATTATCTTTCTTCCTTCAAACTCTTTTCCGTCCAAAGCTTTTATGGCTTTTTTGCCTTCATCTTCTACCATCATCTCTACAAAACCAAAGCCTTTGTTTTGTCTGGTCATTTTATTGATGACAATTTTTACCGAAACCACCTCTCCGAAAGGTTCAAACAATTCCTTCAAAACACTTTCTGACCACTTAAAAGGAATACTTCCTACGTATATATCCATTTTGATATTTATTTATAAAAAACAAAAATACGAAAAATAGAGGGCGTTTCAATATTTAATAAAGCTAAAATAGACCCTTCATTATTTACAAAAAATGAAAAAGCGTATATTTGCATAAAAAAACCATAGAACATTCAAACAAATACCTGATAGTAATAGCTGGACCCACCGCAGTGGGTAAAACAGATTTATGTGTAAAATTAGCTCAGCTATTCGACACCGAAATCTTATCAGCCGATTCTCGCCAAATTTACAAAGAACTAGCCATAGGCACAGCTAAACCTACAATAGCTGAAATGAAAGGCGTAAAACATCACTTTGTAGACTCACATTCTATAACCAACTATTATTCTGTAGGCGATTATGAAAAAGAATGCCTAACTGCTATAAATAAAATTTTCGAAACAAAGAATATCGCTATTTTAACGGGTGGATCTGGGCTGTTTATCAAAGTAATCACCGAGGGAATAGACGAAATGCCAGAGTTAGATTTGGAATTGAGAGAGAAAATTGCTTCGAATGTGAAACGTGAAGGCATTGCTTATCTTCAAAAACAACTTGCCATTTTAGACCCTGAATACTTCAATCAGGCAGATCAACACAACACACAAAGGATGGCAAGAGCACTGGAGGTTTGCTTGTCTTCTGGGAAACCATTTTCGTCTTTTCGAATCAAAAACACAGCTGAAAGACCTTTTAATATCATAAAAATTGGTTTAGAAAGAGAAAGAGAATCTCTTTACAGTCGCATCAACCACCGTATGGACTTAATGCTGGAAGCTGGACTCGCTCAAGAAGCACTTTCTGTACTTTCATTTCGTGAGCATTATGCGTTAAAAACAGTGGGGTACAGAGAAGTATTTGAACACATTGATGGCAAATACGATTACTCAGAAATGGTGAGGTTATTAAAACGCAATACCCGAAGATTTGCAAAAAAACAATTGACTTGGTTCAAAAATCAAGACGATTTTGAATGGTTTGACGCTTGTAATGAAAAAGAAATTATCAATTTTATTCTTCAACAAACCAATCTTTCACAAACTCAAATAGGCCTCTAGCCCACCCTCTAAACTACGAATATTCGTGAATCCTTTTTTACGTAATATAGTACAAGCTATTTTAGATTGAATACCCAAATAGCAAATTATTACCAAGTTGGAAGATTTCAAATGTGCTATAATTGAAATATCTTCCAACAAATGGTCAAATAATATTTGTATGCCTCCCATGTTGAATTCATCAATTTCGGAAGGAGTACGAATATCTAAAATCAACAAATCGGACAATTCGTTCTTAAAATCAACAGCAGAAATGCTTGTCATCAAAAACCTTCTTTCTGCCAAGCAAGCATACCACCTACTAGATTTCGTACATTGTCAAAACCCAAAGACTCTAAATATTCTTGTGCTCTGGCAGACCTTGCTCCTGACCTACAGTGAATGATAATCTCTTGCTCTTTCAACTCTTCTAAATCATCTAAACTATCAGAAAGCTCACCCAATGGTATAAGCCTTGCTCCGATGTTAAACTCCTCGTATTCATTTTCTTCTCTAACATCTATAATATAAAGCTTTTCGTTGGCATCCATCCTTTGCTTTAATTCTTGTACTGAAATATCCATATTATTCTATTTTTTAATTATTATTTTTTCAACAATACTCGTTTTTAAACCTTCCAACTTAAGCAAGTAATTCCCATTAGGCAAATTTGAAAGGTTCAATTCTGGTGTTGTTACTTTTTTATTCATAAGTAAATTACCACTAAAATCGTAAACACTCACTTGCTTAAAACTTTCATTATTCCAATAAAAAATACCTTTACTTGGATTGGGGTAAATTTTAAAATTTCTCTTTACTAGATCTGTTTCAGAACCTGTTAAAATATCTTTTCTCCCGCCAACCACTGGTCTTACCATAATGGCACCATTTATCATTTCACTTTGACTCCACCCTCTGCTCAAATCGTAAAATATGTGAGAAGACTTATTATTATTTTTATCCAACCCAAAAACCAAAGGTTCTATATCGGCTGTTTGCACAATAACAACATAAAAAGTAGAATCTACTGGAACACCTTTAAAAGTTCCATCGCTGTTTTTTTTCAATAATGAATAACGCACAAAATCATTGTATTTTTCAGGGAATTTCACCAGAAAACTGGTATCTGACTGAAAGAAACTTTCACCTATTTTATCATTTTTTGCATTAAAAAGCGAAACATAAAAACGCTGATTGGCTTGAGATAAATAATTATTCTGAAAATTTATATCTATTGCCTGTAAAGTATCTTTAGTTTGTAATTTATATTTTATTGCCATTCGTGAAAAACCTTTACTAATATATATACCTGTTTCGGGAGTTCCATCGTCGTAGGCATAAAAATCGTCAATCACAGTATTGATTGAAGCCGTATCATTTGTTGCCAAGGAATTCAAAACCAACACATTATCATTATCAGTAGAGAAACCATTTTTTATTCCAAAATTAAAGTTCAAAATGGCTTTTGATCCTAATTTTGCAAAACTTAAAGGATTTACTTTATTTATAATTGTTGCTAAGTTACCCACTAAGCCTGATTTTTCATTGGGAACATTGGCGTGACTAAAAGTATCTATTACTATGTTTGACAAATTATCTTTCAGCTTAAATGATAAATCAAAAAGATTCAATCCACTAAGTGACATATTTGTAAAATCTATTGCAATAGAGTCTGATAAATATTTTCGAGGATTTACTTTTAGTTGCTTCATGGGTACAGACTGAAAATCTTTAAAAACACCTTGCTTTAGCTGACGAATAGCTTGATCTCCACTACCTGTATTGAAACTTGCAGTAATATAGGGCACTTTATCTATTCTATTTTTATTCAAATACACATAATCTATATTCCAAACATCAAAACCACCTTCTCGATTTCCATAAGCAACAAAACGAAATTGAAAGTTTTTGTGAAAATAATTTATTTGATCAATAGCTATAAAATATTGTTTATAATTGAGCTTAGTAGTCAAATTTGTATCGGGATGTATGATTGATTTTTTGTTATCTAAAGTAATAGGAACGGACCATTTTCCGTTGGTTTCCTTAAATTGAATCACCAAAGAATCAGCTTTAAAATTTGGCATTTCTCCCAATCCTCCATTTTGACAAAAAAAACTAAACATCACTTTATCAGCAGCTGTATAGCCTGACAGGTCTATTTGTCGTGAAGTAAGTACATCAGTAATACCAAGTTGCTGGGTTGAGTCTACAATATATTTCTGAAAAGCTGCATTTTGTCCATCAAATGTGGCAACGTTTATAGTTGGATGTCCTTTTGAAAAAGTGTTATTTACAAATACTCCACTATTTTCTTCCCAATACTTTGGATTGGGTCTTCCGTTTATTGCAGACGAAAAATCATCGAAAAAAGGAACTTTTAGTGATTCAGATGATTGCCTAGCTTGGCTTTTAGAATAAGAATAATTAAGATTTTGTCGAATAGGTATTTCTTTGAATTGGGAAAATAAAACGAGTGGTTGAAAAAAAAGCATCCAACATATAAATGCAATTTTTACATTATACCCCAAAATACTATTTTGAAATTTATTTTTTCCTAAGAAAAATATAGCTAGAATTTGTTTTTTGCAATTATCACTAAAAAAACAACTATTAACAATAGCTGTTTTTTTAGTGATAACATATTTTATATTATTAATTTTAAATCTGACCATATTTTTCTCAAAATGTTAGTTTAGAATAAAAAATTATTCTTTTTATTGGGGTTCAGCTCCTGCTACCCAAAGGTCTACAGACTGTCCTGCTCTAATTTTATTATCAACGCAATTTGCACAGTTTTGTTTTATAACGGTACCCGCTTCCAATTCTGAAGTAGGATCGTAAATAACCGTTCCTAGCTGTATACCCATTCCATTGAGAAGTATATTGGCTTCATCAAAAGGTTTATTGGTTACATCTGGCAACTCTACTACTACATTGCTTACACCGTCGCCAACTACCAACACCAGCTTTGACCCTTTAGCTATCGTTGAACCTGCTTCTATATTCTTGCCTTGATACTTCACTCCCAGTACCATTCCAAGTCTAGCGTCGTTTATATATTCTAGATTTTCTCTTTCTAAACCAGCCATTAGCATTTGTTGATCTGCACTTTTCAGTGACATTTCGGTAAGCTTAGGCAAGCGTATCATTGGCGCATTTTGGGTAATAATGGTCAAATATATTTTTCTACCTTTTTTCACCTTAGAATTTGCCAAAGGATATTGGCTAATTACCGAATAGGGCTTGGCGTTTGCTACATAAGTACAGTCGGTTACTTCATAACTTAGGTTTCTTTGGTCTAAAACTTCTTCCATTTCTTGAACAGTAAGACCTTTGAGATTAGGCACTGTAATACTTTCTCCAAAATTTGTACTCCAAGGCAAATACACAAAAAAGAAACCTAAAAACAAGGCAGCCAATAAGCTAACTATGATAGCTCCGTGAATATATACATCCGACTTTGTACTGGTTGAAATTTTAATCATTTTGAAATTAAATAAAACATTAAATCTTTAAAGAAATAAAGTTAAGCAAATAATTATTATTTCGTTGTCATAATTTATTTTACAGTTTTATTATTTCATCATCATTTAACTTTTCAACAGCTTTACTTTTTTCAATTGTCGATTCAAAAACAGAAATTGCTGAAGCTCCAAACCAACCTGAAACGTCTTTTTGAGCGTTTTTAGCAGACACATTTACGATATTAGTAGGTACACGTGCTGGCGGTGGTGCAAAAAGACCTGCATTGTTCAATTCTGTTCTGATTTGAGTATAAAAATCAAAATGTGGCTCGGTAATAGAACGTATTTCGATTTTTATTTTATCGCCGTCTAGATAATATTCTGGAGCAGCTCTTTGAATAGGTAAAATAAATGTTCTTACAGTATCATCTTTATTTAAATTTGCCTTATTCAAAAATGCATCAAATACCAAAATGAAATTTTCTGGACCAGCAAATGGTATATCGTTTTTGTAAATAGTCACTTTGTAACAATCTCTAAAACCTTTGAAGTCATTCGCATAAAAACGAGTTTCATAGCCTTCTTTGGGGCTTTTACTGTCTGCTGGTCTTGGGCGTTCGTCTTTTTTAAAGCTATATTTTAAGTAACTCACTTTGGTTACCCTTTTTAATTCTGTTTTAGCGGTATATTTTTCAGTACCTTTTTCTATAGACAAAGTATAGGTATTGCCTACTTTTCCCATTGTGTCGGTGGTATTTTGTGGTTCCCACAAGTAAATACCATTGTTGTTTTTATCAACAAATTCGTACTGCCTGTTATTGTTATCAGTAACTACAACTTTAGCACCTAAATAGGGTAGATATTCGGCTCTAGACAAAAGCTTTTGCGAATAGGTTAATTTTATTTTTTGCGTACCAGGTTGATTAGTTATGGTACCATCAACAGATAGAATTGGCTCGACATCTGCTGTTTTGAGCTCTATCACATCTTCACAAGCTACAAAAAAGCTTATTGTCAGTAGATAAAAAATATATTTTAATGTTTTCATTTTTATTATAATTTTCTAAAATGTGTTTCTAATTAAAATTTAAAATTATAGCTTACAGATGGCACTACACTTCCAATGATTGATAACCTAACGGCATCGTTAGGTATAATTTGGTTTGCTCTTTGTTCGGCAGTTAGCGTAGCCAACTCTTTTGTTTTGCTTTCGTTTGGCTGTGTATATATCGAAAACGGATTGCGTTTATTGTAAAGATTATAAACAGAAAATACCCATTCAGACTCCCCTTTCCCAAATAATGCTTTTTTGTTTTTCTTGGTTGCCGAAATATCAAATCTATGATAAGCTGGTATTCTTATATTTCCCCTTACACCTTGGCTGGTAATACCCACATTAAAGCCTTCGTAACCAAATTGTTGCTGAGCTATTGAGTACGGAACGCCTGATATGTAAGAAAAATTAGCTCCGAAACTCCACTTTTTGTCTAATTCGTATTGCCCAACTAAGCTTAAAGTATGTGTTCTATCGTATCTGTTTGGATACCAATTATTGTTGCTTAAACCTTCTACTTTACGTTCGGTTCTAGCTAATGTATAACTTAGCCATCCTGTTACTTTTCCTTTATTTTTTTTCACAAAAAACTCAGCCCCATAAGCCCTTCCTTTTCCAAACATCAAGTCTTGTTCGAAAAGTGGGTTCAGAAACAATCTGGCTCTATCTGCATAATCTATTTGATTTTGTAGTGTTTTATAATACACTTCTACTGATGTTTCGTAGGTATTGTCTTTGATATTCTGAAAATATCCTATGGCTACTTGGTCTGAAATTTGAGGTTTTATATTATTGGTACTCGATGTCCACACATCCAAAGGCGTAGATGCTGCAGTGTTAGATAGCAAATGTATGTATTGAGACATACGGTTATAGCTTGCTTTTACCGAAGAATGTTCTCCTGTTTCAAGCTTGATATTCAATCTTGGTTCTAGG
>JAGNSI010000134.1 GCA_017988135.1 Pseudarcicella sp. | reverse complement strand
TAAAAGCACCCAACAATTTAAAATATAATAATAAAAACTTTCTATATAAACTTTCCAATAATCCATCATTTTTATTGTAACATTTTCAAAAAATTGTGGTGAATAAGTATTAAAATATACATTTCAACTCAATTTTACATTAAAATGAACAAATTACTTACCATTTTCGCTTTAACATTTACAACTTTACTATTTACTAATTGCGGAAAAACAGACGAAATAATTTCTACTTCGACTAAAATCATGTCTGGTCTTGACTCATTGAATATAGGAGTCAAAGAAACGATTACAAAAGAATCTATCATTAAAAACTGGAAAGAAGATATTGTAGAGAAGTCTTTTTTTAGCAAAGTAACAAAGACAACACAAAAAAAGACTACCACAAGTAAAGATGGTTATATTGAATTCAAATCTGACTCTGTTTCTGGCATATTATACAATGACTTTTCTGAGTTCAATAATCATTTAAAAATAAAAGGCACTTACAGTCTAAATAAAAATGTATTAAAAATTAATTCTGGAACAAAAGTATTGTACTTCAATTGTGCTATTGTTGATTCTAAACTTACTTTGAAAAGCAACAAAGAACTTATTTTTCAAGGAATGTCAGAATCAAACGAGATAACTAGTACCATTGAACAACTTTATGGAGACATGAACATAATATTGAACTATAGATAATCCAATAGCCTGATTACAAAAAGAGAGACTTTTAAACATGAAAGTCTCTCTTTTACTTATTTTTTATATTCTAACCCTTTCAAAATTAGCATAAATAATACTTTTTAGACTTTATATATAAACTTTCCAATAATTTATCGTTTTTCTTGTAACATTTTCAAAATCTTGTGTCGTGTAAGTATTACAATACATTTTTCAACTCAATTTTACATTAAAATGAATAAGTTACTTACCATTTTCGCTTTAACATTTACAACTTTACTATTTACTCATTGTGGAAAAACTGAAGAAATAGAATTATTTTCACAAAATGCAATTAAAAACTTGTCAGATTCTTTAGTTAAAGAAGTAAACAAGGTGATTGTTACTAATCCCTCACAAACTATCGTAAAAGAGTGGAAAGGAGAAGCTTCTAAAATTACAGCTTTTAACAAAATATCCAATTCGGAAAAAACAGCTGAAGTTGCTAATACAGATGGATTTATTAATTTCAAAGCTGATAGCACTGTAAAAGGTATACTTTATCTTTACTTGACTTCCCCAAATTTTGACACAGACATTAACGGCACCTATAGTTTAAATAATAATATTGTAAAAATCAAATCTGGAGATAATATTCTATATTTTGTATATGAAATTACAAATTCAAAACTTACTTTAAAAAGCAATAAAGAGTTATTTCTGAAAAGTTTAAAAGAATCTAAGGAATCATATAACCAAATTGAAATTATAGAAGAGCTTTATGAAAATATGAACATAACATTGAACTATAAATAATATAAAAGCCTGTTACAAAAAAAAGAGAGACTTTCAAGCATGAAAGTCTCTCTTTTTACTTTATATTTTATTGAAACTTTTACACTAAAGCATCAAATAGTATTTCTACCGTATGTTGGGCAGTTTTGCCAGTTCCGTCGTGGATTTGATGCCTACAGCTGGTACCTGATGCTGCTATCAATACTTCCGAACCTTGGCTTCTGATAGTTGGAAACAACACTAACTCTCCGATTTGGTTTGAAATATCAAAATGTTCTTTTTCATACCCAAAACCACCTGCCATACCACAGCAACCCGATGGTATCAATTGTACTTCGTAGTTTTCGGGCAATGACAAAGTTTTTTTGGCTGGAACTAAGCTAGATAGTGCCTTCTGCTGGCAATGTCCGTGAAGCTTGATTAGTTTTTTGTTTGTTGTAAAAGCTGTTTTTGAAATTCTTTTAGCGTCTATTTCTTTTGCCAAAAACTCTTCTATCGGCATTGTAAAAGTGGCTAATCTTTCGGCATCTGCTTGCAAATGCTGACTTACCAGCTCTGGATACTCATCTCTGAATGTAAGTATTGCCGACGGTTCTATACCTATCAGTGGTGTATTCTCATTGATAAGGTCTCTTAACAGCATGATGTTTTTATCTGCTAATTTTTGTGCTTCGTCTAAAAGCCCTTTCGACAATTGAGGCCTTCCAGATGGTTCGTGTTGTGGCACTATTACCTCGTAACCCAATTTATTCAATAACTTTACAGCTTTTATTCCTATTTCTACATCGTTATAATTGGTAAATTCATCGACAAAAAGATAAACTTTTCTAGAACTTTGTGCTTGTAAATCTTGACTTTTGAACCAACTATTAAAAGTAGTATTCGACAATAAAGGAATTGTTCTTTCGGGATGAAAACCAACTATATTATTGGCAATTTTCCTCAAAAAAGTATTTTTATACACAAAATTATATGCCCAAGGCACGTAAGAAGCTATTTTTGATAATTTAGAAAAATTACCTATTAGCCAGCTTCTAAACGGCACACCGTTGGTTTGGTAATATTGATGCAGAAACTCCATTTTAAGCTTGGCAACATCTACATTTGATGGACATTCAGACTTACAGCCTTTACACGCCAAACATAGGTCAAACACTTCTTTGATTTCTGGATGGTCAAAACGGTTTGCTTTGTCTGAAAGCGTAAGGAATTCCCTTAAAATATTTGCCCTAGCTCTGGTAGTTTCTTTTTCGTTGCGAGTTGCCATGTAAGATGGACACATGGTTCCACCCGAAGCAGGTGTTTTTCTACAATCGCCAGAACCGTTACATTGCTCGGCGTGTTGCAATATATTTTGATCTTGAAACCTAAATTTAGTTTTAAAATCGGGTGTTATTTGACCTGGTGTATATCTCAAAAAAGTATCCATTGGCGGCGTGTCTACTATTTTGTTTGGGTTAAAAAGATTATAAGGATCCCAAGTTTTCTTCAGATCTTTCATCAGTTGGTAATTGTGAGAACCTACCATTTGCTGAATAAATTCGCCTCTTAACCTTCCATCGCCATGCTCTCCTGATAGCGAACCTTTGTATTTTTTAACTAAAGTTGCTATTTCTTCAGCAATTAGCCTGAATTGCTGATTTCCTTCAATGGTTTTAAGGTTAATTATAGGTCTTAAATGTATCTCACCAGAGCCTGCATGGGCGTAATGTACGGCGTACATTTTGTTGGAAGTAAGTATTTCGTTGAACTCTCTGATAAAATCTGGCAAATCATTTACATCTACCGCTGTATCTTCTATCACGGCAACTGCTTTTTCGTCACCAGGCAAATTAGACAAAAGCCCTAAACCTGCTTTTCTCAAGTTCCAAACTTTTTTGGTATCTTCACCATATACCACAGGAAAGTGATAACCCAAGCCCGCTGCTCGCATCTCCATTTCCATGGCTGTAGCTTTCACTTCGATTTCCGATTTATTTTCGGCTCTTAGCTCGACTACCAAAATTGCACCTGGATCACCTTTTACAAAAAACCTATTTTGCGAATGCTCTACACTGGTTTTTGTGCATTCTAAAATATAATGATCCATCAACTCTGAAGCTGATGGTTGGTACTTCAAGGCTATCAGATTGGCTTTTAATGATTCTTCTACCGTATTGAAATGCACACAAGCTAGTCCTATTTCTTTGGGAGGTAGGTCGTTTACATGTAATTTGATTTCTGTTATAAAACAAAGCGTACCCTCAGAGCCAGCAATTAACTCACAGAAATTAAATCCTTTGCCTCCTTGGGTGTATGGCTCACAGTTGAGTAACATATCTAAAGCATAGCCAGTGTTTCGTCTTTCTATGCTGGGTTTGGGGAATTCTTTTTTTATTTCCTCTTGGTTAAATTTATCTGCCAACACTTTGTCTGTTGCCAAATATATTTTGTCTAATAATGAGGCGGAACCATTTTTTTGAGCTGCTTTTTGTAGAAAATCTTTATACTCAGTTGGTTCATTTGTTTTGAAAACTACCTCAGAGCCATCTGCCAAAAAAGCTGTTACTTCCATCAAATGCTCTCTTGTAGAACCATATACTACAGAGTTTGAACCGCAAGAATTATTTCCAACCATGCCGCCTATCATGGCTCTATTGGCGGTAGAAGTTTCAGGGCCAAAGAAAAGACCATGTTTTTTGAGCTCTATATTTAGCACATCACGTATTACACCTGGTTGCACTTTTACCCAATGTTCTTCTTTGTTTACTTCGAGTATTTGTGTGAAGTTTTTTGAAACATCTACAATGATACCATTACCCACTACTTGACCTGCAAGCGATGTACCAGCAGTACGGGGTACGATAGACGTTTTGTGATTTCTAGCAAAATCTATCAGTTTTTTGATGTCTGCTTTGGTTTTAGGAATGGCTACGGCTGTAGGCATTTCTCTGTAAGCAGAAGCATCTGTAGCGTACAAAGTACGCATTACTGTATCGTAGTGTAAATCGCCTTCTATTTGTGTGGCTAATGCGTCAAGCTGTTGAGTAGATATATTTTGCATTTTTCTATGCTTATGGCTTCGTGTACGTTTGTGGGTACAAATTTAATATTATTTTTTGTGGATATGCTTATTTCAAAAGCATTTATAAAGAAAAATGCTATTCATATACTGAATAGCATTTTACCAAAATGAAAGCTATATTAAAGCACAGGTATCAACTCTAAAAATAACTCACTTTTGCCAGTTTCATTTACTGTTGCTGTACGATCGCCTTTCAGTATCATGGTGTTAGCATTAAGTTGCACTATGTCTGCATCTCCATCTACACCTGGCAAATTTGTACCTTGAATATTTATTTTTGTTTCGTTATTTAAAAAACTCCATGTCCCTGAATATGAACTACTTCCTGTAGCACCTATGGCACTTAAAGTATAATCTTTTTTAAATGAAACTCTTGCCTTAGAAAAGCCTTCAGCTAATGCCCCTGTTTGCCCTTTGGTGTATTCTATATTTCCAGTTGATGATAATGGTGTTTTAAAATTGGTGAGTTTAAAATATTTTATCTCCCAAACACTTGCTGTAATGGCTTTTTCATTTGCGGTAAGTGGCTTTACAGGTGTTTCAGTTTTTTTACATGAAAAAAACAAAAGATTGACCAATAATATGAGCGTTAAGTTTTTCATTTTTTGTTATACTAAAAATTGTTTTATGTTAAAAATTATCAATGTGCTTCCAACCAGTTTTTACCTACACCAATACTGGTTTCTATTTTTACTGAAAAATCTATTGCAGAACACATAAGTTCATCTACTTTTTCTTTAAGAAGCTCAACTTCAGAGATATGTGCATCAAACACTAGCTCATCATGAACGCTCAAAATCATACGAGATTGTAAGTTTTCTGATTTGATAAAGTCGTTTATTTTAATCATCGCTACTTTTATCATATCTGCTGCCGAGCCTTGAATAGGTGCGTTTACGGCGTTTCGTTCTGCAAAACCTCTTTCTACCATATTCATTGAATTGATATCACGAAGATAACGCCTTCTGCCCAATATTGTTTCTACATAGCCATTTTCTCTGGCTTTGTCTACAGCGGTATCCATATAGGTTTTTATAGATGGAAACTCTCTAAAATAGCTTTCAATAATTTCTTTTGCTTCTGTACGAGAAATACCTATTTGCTGAGCCAATCCAAATGCAGAAACACCGTAAATAATACCAAAATTTACAGTCTTGGCTTTGCGTCTCATTTCTGAAGTAACGTCTTCCAATGCCACATCAAATACTTTGGCGGCTGTAGTTTTGTGAATATCTCTACCTTGATTGAAGGCTTCGGTCATTGACTGATCTTGGGCAAAAGCTGCCATTAGTCGAAGTTCTATTTGAGAATAATCAGCCGAAAGTATTACAAAATTTTCATTTCGTGGAATAAAAGCTTTTCTTATTTCTCTACCTCTGGCAGTACGAATGGGTATATTTTGCAAGTTAGGATTAGTACTTGAAAGCCTACCAGTAGCCGTTACAGCCTGATTGAATGAAGTATGTACCCTATTTGTTTTTTTAGAAATCAATAATGGTAAAGCGTCTACATAGGTTGATTTTAGTTTTTGAAGTTCTCTGAAATCTAAAATGTACCTTGCTATGGTATGTTCAGCTTCTAGCTTAGAAAGCACTTCTTCGCCTGTCATGTATTGACCTGTTTTTGTTTTTTTGGCTTTTGGGTCAAGCTTTAATTTGTCAAAAAGTATTTCACCCAATTGTTTGGGTGAGCTGAGATTAAAAGTTTGACCTGCCAGTTCAAATACTTTGTCTTGCACCTCTATCATATCTGCAAGCAGGGTGTTTGACATTTCTTTTAAGAAATCTGTATCTAGCTGTACACCTTCACTTTCAATATCGCAAAGCACTTGGGTAAGGGGCATTTCTACCTCTTCAAAAAGCTTGACGGCTTGCGGATTTTGGGCCAATATTGGGTGTAAAGTTTCTTTGAGTTGTAAGGTAATATCTGCATCTTCGGCGGCATATTCTTTAACAAGCTGTATGTCTACATCTTTTATATTACCTTGTTTGACACCTTTTTTACCGATGAGTTCTTCTATAGAAATAGGCGTATAA
>JAGNSI010000133.1 GCA_017988135.1 Pseudarcicella sp. | reverse complement strand
CTATATATCTATTTCTATTAAATTTCTAGTTATATCATCAAACTCTTCTCGTTTTCGTATCAATTCGGCTTTGCCGTTTATCACTAGTACTTCAGCTGGTAAAAGCCTAGAATTGTATTGTGATGCCATAGAAAAACAATATGCTCCAGCATTTTTTATCGCTATAATGTCGCCTTCGTGTACTTTATTTAATAATCTTTCGCCTTGTTTTCCTTCCGAACACCACGAAAAAGTATCCGTTTCGCAGATATAACCTACTACTCTGTATTCGTCTTTTTGTGATGTATCTTGATTGCTAGCATTGAAAATATCATGATATGCACCGTACATCATGGGTCTACCTAAATGATTCAAACCTGTATTTAAGCACACAAATTGTTTGATTGGGTCTTTTTTAACGGTATTTACTTTTGCCAAAAAAGTACCTGATTCGCTGATGAGAAATTTACCAGGTTCAAACCATAACTGCAGTTTTTTGCCGTATTTTTTTTGAAAATCCAGAAAAGCTAATGTCAATGCATCGCCAATATCTTTCATATTAGACACTACGTCGCCTTCTTTGTAGGCTACTTTAAAGCCACCACCCAAATCTATTATTTCTAAATCTTTAAACTTAAAAGCCGCTTCCAATATCGCTGCGGTAGCTAATGTAAATGCTTCTGCATTTTTCACATCTGATCCTGTATGCTGGTGTAAACCAATAACCTTTATGTCGTATTTTTCAACTAAAGCCAATATTTCATCTAGCTGGTGTATAGAAATTCCGAATTTAGACTCTGGGTGAGCAGTCATTATTTTTTCGTTTCCTCCTCCAAAAACATGTGGCTTTAACCTTATCAAAACACCTTTGGTATTGCCATATTTTTGCCCAAATTTCTCCAGTACATCTAGGTTGTCTAGGTTGATACGAGCATCTTTTTCGGTAGCAAAAATTATTTCTTCAAAATCTACCCCACTTGGTGTAAATGTGATTTCTTCACCTTTATAGCCAGCCATCAAAGCTAGCTTCAATTCTTCTGGCGATACCACGTCTATCTCAACACCATGCTTACGCATCAATTTCAATATACTTAAATTTGTATTTGCTTTGCAAGCGTATTTGATTTTGATATCAACTAGCGGAAAAGCGTTTCTTAATTCTTCAATTTTTGATTTTATTTTGTCTGCATCATAAACATACAATGGCGAGCCAAACTGCTCTGTAAGACTAGTAAGTGGTATATTCTGAATTTGATAATACATAAATTAAATTATTTTTCGACTGATATTAAATTCAATCAATTGATATGATTTAAACAATGAAACAAAATAAGTAGCACTGTTTTTGTTTGAAATTTTATCTAATGTTCATAAAACTAAAAAGGCAATTGTATGATTTTTACAGACGCTTTTTTTAATAAAAATGAACGCACAAAGATAATTTATTTATAAAGGGCTTACAAACTCGATTGGTATAGTTTGAATTTATTTATTAATTTTATTTGTACTTAAAAGCGAACTTACAACGTTATGTGTATGTTCTGAACAAAAAATATAATAAAATGCAAGTAGAATTACAAAGAGTAGACGAAGCTTTTCATTTTGAGGCAAAAGGCTTATCGGGAGTTATAGTAAATATAGATGCAGCAGAAAATATCGGTGGTCACAACCATGGTGCTCGCCCAATGGAATTATTATTGATGGGTTTGGGTGGTTGTAGTGCTATAGATGTTTTGCTTATTCTAAAAAAACAAAGACAATTGGTAGAAGACCTAAAAATCACTATCAACGGTGAACGTGTAAAAATAGAAGGCACAGAAATGACTCCTTTTAGAAAAATAAACGTTCATTTTGACTTTTTGGGTAATCTTAATGCCGATAAAGTAAGCAAAGCCATAGAGTTGTCGATGCAAAAATATTGTTCAGCTACGGCTCAACTGAGTGCTTCTTCTGAAATCACTCATTCATTTGAAATAAAAAATTAGTTTTCCACCCTTTCGAAAACCCCACTCGAAAGCTAACTATATAACCCATTGGGGAGGGAGCAAAAAAAATGAAAAAATTATTAATTCTAGCATCTGTTTTTGCATTCACAATTAGTCTTTCTTTAGCAAATATCAATGATAAAGGCAAGAAAAAAGGGCATTGCGATAAAGATAAAAAAGAAAACTGCGACAAAGACAAAAAAGAATGTTGTTCGAAAGGGTCAAAAAAACATGGCTCAAAAGACATCAAAACTACACCTGCAAACTAAAAAAAATAGTTTTGTAATCTAAAAAAGCAACATTGTAAATTTTCCAATGTTGCTTTTTTTATTTTCCTTAAAAATACATACATTTAAGAATACATTATAGTCTAAATTCCAAAATTTGATTATATTGCAAAAAAACAATCATTAAAAAATCACTTAAATTAAAGTTTTTTCAAAAGTAAAAACAATTTCGACAAAACATTTCCTAAGAAAAACGATAATTTTGTATTTATAAAACATTATACCAATATAAATATATCATGACTCCAAATATACCTAAAAAACCACCTGGACAGAGAACATTGAAAAATATGTCTCTAAAAACCAAATACTTATTATTTGGAATAATTGGTTTGTTTCTCATTAGTTTTGGCTCGAGTGTATTAGCCAATGCCGCTTCCATAAAAGCAGACAAAACTATAGCCACTACCCAATGGGTGCTACTGGGTATTTACGGAATAGTTATCAACGCCATAGGAATAGTATCTTTAGCTCAGGGAATTCGCTATAAAGTAATGATAGACACAAACAAAAAAATGAATAAACTTGAGAGAGAAATTATGAAAAGAATAAAATTTGAAGTAAAAGTCAAGAACAAGAATACACCTAAAGTATAAAAAAATAGCTCTTCTACAATAGAAGAGCTAAAATCTTAGAAGAAATTACGAAAATTACTTCGCAGCGAAAGTTGCTTTAATAGCTTCAATGTCTACTAATTTGATCATTGGAGTTTTTACCAAATTTTTGATAATAGCTACTTTATTATTTGCTATTGCTTTATTTCTTCTGTCTTTTCTTTTTAATCTTGTAACAGCCATTTGAAATTTTATTTTTATTGAAATGCAAAAGTAAAATAATTTACGCTTATTTCAAAACTTTTTCTAGAAAAATAGAATACATTTCTTTAAACACTCCAAAAGTAGTAATTTCGTGTAGCTTTCATATAAGCTTGTTTTGACCGTAATTTATATTTTTTTTATACATTATAGGCAACGCAAAAATACAAATAACATTTAGTTATTTGTTATAAAATTACGAATAGTAAACCACATGAAACCAAGTTTAGTAAAAGGCACAAGAGATTTTGGTCCAGAAAAAATGGCCAAACGTAATTATATTTTCGACACCATAAAAAAAGTATTTCAGCAATACGGTTTTCAGCCTATAGAAACCCCAACTTTAGAAAACCTATCTACATTGATGGGAAAATACGGTGATGAGGGTGATCAACTATTATTTAAGGTGCTAAATTCGGGCGATTTTTCTGAGAAAATTTCTGATACAGATTGGAAAGATGGCTATAAAAAACTCACCTTGAAAATTGCCGAAAAAGGATTGAAATACGACCTCACAGTTCCTTTTGCACGCTATGTAGTTATGAACCGTAATGAACTTACATTTCCTTTTAAAAGATACCAAATACAACCTGTATGGAGAGGCGATCGCCCTCAAAAAGGTAGATATAGAGAGTTTTTTCAATGTGATGCAGATGTTGTAGGTACAGACTCATTACTTTGCGAAGCCGAAATCACTACGATGATTGATGATGTAATGAAAGGTCTAAAAATAGACTATTCGTTAAAAATAAACAACCGCAAAATTCTTACAGGATTATCTGAACATATCGGACAAAAAGGTCATGAAGCAACCTTGGCTGTAGCTATTGACAAACTCGACAAAATAGGCAAAGAAAAAGTAATGGAAGAGCTCTCTCAAAGAGGATTTTCGGATGATTCTTTAGAAAAACTAAAGCCTATTTTTGAGATATCAGGTTCAAACTCTCAAGTATTTTCTCAGTTAGAAAACATATTACAAAATTCTGAAATTGGAAAAAAAGGAATTGAAGAACTTAAAAGTGTATGGACTAAAATTCAACTTTTAGGTCATACCGATGAAAATATTGAACTAGACATTACACTTGCAAGGGGCTTGTCGTACTACACAGGAGCAATCTTTGAGGTAAAAGCAAAAAATGTAGAAATGGGCTCTATTTCTGGCGGAGGAAGATACGATAACCTCACTAGTACGTTTGGAGTTGAAGGCTTGTCGGGTGTAGGTATTTCGTTTGGCGTAGATCGTATTTATGATGTATTGGAAGAGCTAAATCTGTTTCCAGAAAACAGCCCGAACAATACAAAACTTATTTTCTGTCATTTAGGTAAAGAAGAAAAAGATTACTGCATTTCGTTAGTACAAAAAACACGTAAAAGTGGCATAAATACCGAAGTATATCCAGACGACACTAAAATAAAAAAACAAATGGAATATGCCCACAAAAAGAAAATTCCGTATGTATGTATAATCGGCTCTGAAGAAATAAATGATCAAGTGTTTACGCTAAAAAATATGGATTTGGGCACACAAGAGAAAGTGAACATTGATAGATTAATAGAAATTTTAAAATAAATAATAAAACAAAAAGTATTTTATAGTGATTTTCTACAAAAAAACACTATAAAATACTACTTAAAACAATCAAATATTTGTATTTTTGCAGTAAATAATTCAAAAACAAAAAAACACTCTTACTTACAGTTCTACGATCCTTTAAAATTCTCCTACACGACCATTTACAATACAAAAAAGGCTTAAACTATTGAAATTTTAAATTTTCAATAAAAAACCTATAAATTTTATCTTTTTTTAAATTAGAAGAAATTTATGGGACAAAAATTCATTTTAAACAAATAATAATCAAATAAAAAAATTCTAAAAACAAAAAAACAAAAACAATAATGAAACAAGTAATACTCATAATTTTTGCATTAATTAGCATTCAATTTTCTGCCAGAAGCCAATCTTACGATGCCAATGATGTAGACAAAATGGCTATGCCTATAAATGGTGCCGAATACCTTAAGTTATTTATCGATCAAAATTTACAAATGCCTTTTCTTTCAAAATTGAACAATATATCAGGTGATGTTTTACTCGAATTTGACATTTCAGAAAAAGGAACTACCGAAAACATTGTAGTAAAAACTAGCCTACGAAAAGATTGCGATGATGAAGCTATAAGAGTACTCAAATCGTTCAATGCATGGCAACCTGCTCTCTTAGGCGGTAAAAAAGTCAAACAAAAATCATTTCAAAAATTCACTTTCAACAATACCGAAAAAATCAACTTTTTAAATGGATTTTTGATTGAATATCTTGATAAAAACTTACAACCCAATCCTTCAAGCGATCAAATAGCTTTCTCAAGAAAAACACCGATAGACTTCAAAACAGGTATTCCAAACGGTGATATAGAAATTTATTTAATAAAAAAAGACGTTCCTGAGCAATTGGTTGCTACTATGAAAATGTATAAATATGACAAATTGAAATATACTGTCACTTACCCAGATTCACTGTCAGACTCTACGCATACGTTATCTCAAACTGTACATAAAGATAAAAACTTTAGAGAAATAGGTACTAGTAGATTTTATTACGAAAATGGTCAGCTACAAAAACAAATAGTGTACAATAATGGAATTGAAAAATTTCCGATGACAGAATATTATGACAATGGTGTTGTAAAAACATACAGTGCTGCTTCTGCTGACACCAATAAAATTTACACAAAAACCACTTGGTATTCAAACGGACAACTTGCAGAACATGTAGAATACACCTCAGAAGGCATGAAACTCATCAATCAATGGAGCGAAGATGGAAAACAAACTGTTAAAAATGGCAATGGAATAGCTTATAATTATAAATATGAAGATGTAGAGCTGCTCACAGAAACAGGAAAATATGTAAACTACAAAAAAGAAGGTAATTGGGTTTATAGTTTTTCTACTGGAGACATTGTCTACAAAGAAAATTATTCAAATGGGTTACTTATAAAAGGAGTAGCTTTCTGGGATTTAAACGATTCAACAACTTACAAAGGTGCTACAGAAACATTAGCCGAATTTAAAGGAGGAAACGCTGAACTAAAGAATTTCATGAACGCAAACTTAAAATACCCTGAAAAAGCATTTAATAGCAAAATTCAAGGTAAAACACATATTCAATTTACAATAAACGAAGGTGGTCAAATTGTAGATTTAAAAATATTAAAGTCATCAGGAAATCTAGATTTAGATACAGAAGCTGTAAGAGTAGTAAAATCTACAGCTGGAAAATGGAATTGCGCTACAAAAAGAGGAAGAAAAGCTTCAAGTAGCTTCTCATTTCCCGTTACTTTTAGTATCACAGAAACTCAAAGAAAATTCGTAACTAGATAAAAAATCAATTTTAATTATCTAATGTAACTTTAAATATAGCTGGCGACAAATTTTCAAAGTTTTGTATTTGTGTGTTTAGCACTTGATTTTAGGTATTGATTCGTTTTTTCAAATGAATCAGTACTTAAAACATAAAAATAGATTTTAGATTAATCATAATAAATGATTTTTAAACTTCATTGATT
>JAGNSI010000029.1 GCA_017988135.1 Pseudarcicella sp. | reverse complement strand
AGTTACGTGTAAGTCTATTGGTGGAAGAATTAAAAGAACTGCAAGAAGCAATAGCTCAAAAAGATTTAGTAGAAATAGCTGATGCACTGTGTGATTTACAATATGTATTATCGGGTGCTGTTTTAGAATTTGGCTTGGGAGATAAATTTGTAGATTTATTTGATGAAGTACAAAGATCTAATATGTCTAAAGCCTGCCAAAGCTATGAAGATGCACAAGAAACAGTAAACTATTATGCCCAAAAGGACGGAACTCAAGCACACATAGTAGCCGAAGGAAATTTGTTTTTGGTTTATAGAAGTGCTGATAATAAAGTTTTGAAATCTATAAAATACTCTCCAGCAAATTTAAAAGAAATTTTAGCTCAATAATCTGTATATTTGATTAAAATAAGCATTTAAAATCAGATAATAAAATCGGTTAAAAAAATCTAATGAAAATATTATTAATCGAAGATGAACCTAAAACTGTGCAATCGCTCAAACAAGGGTTAGAAGAAAGCAATTATGAGGTAGATATTGCCTATGATGGTATTATTGCTAAACAATTAGCCAAAAGAAATCAATATAATTTGATTGTTTCTGATATAATTATACCTGGAATAAATGGTTTGCAACTTTGTAGAGAATTGCGAAACGAAGGCTTACAAACTCCTATTCTTATGCTTACTGCGTTAGGCACTACAGACGACAAAGTAATTGGATTTGAGGCCGGTGCAGACGACTATCTAGCCAAACCTTTTGAATTCAAAGAACTCTTGGCAAGAGTAAAAGCACTTACCAAGCGAGGAAATAATATTATAGAATCTAACCAAATCAAATATGCAGATTTAGAGATGGACTTAGATACCAAAGAAGTAACAAGAAGTGGTATAAAAATAAATCTTACAGCCAAAGAATTTGCACTTTTGGAATTTTTGATTCGAAACAAAGAAAAAGTAGTTTCAAAAGCCGAAATAGCCGAAAAAGTATGGGATATAGATTTTGATGGAAGTGCCAATATTATAGAGGTATATGTAAACTATTTAAGGAAAAAATTAGATAAAGACTTTTCTACCAAAATTATTCATACCCAGTTTGGACAAGGCTACATACTCAAAATAGAAAACCAATAAAACTATGCAAATACGATCAAGACTCACTTATCAGTTTACATTGATTGTATCGGCATTATTGTTAATATCCTATCTGATTATTTATTTTTTTACAGCACAATATTATAAAGATAGATTTTATAGTAGACTTAGAAAAAAAGGAAATACCACAGCAGAACAGTTTATCAATTTTGACCAGGTAGATTCAAAGCTGATGAAAATAATCAGTAAGTCAAACAGAGACGTTCTGCTAAAAGAAAATATCATAGTATATGATACTTGTAACGAAAAAATATATCAAAGCAACGACTCTGTTTATTTCAATATTGACTTAAAAAAAATAAAAGAAGTTAGAGAAAAAACAGAAGTAAGATACAAATACAAAGACCTAGAAATAGAAGGTTTAGTTTTTGCAACACCAAACGGAAGATTGGTAGTTTTTGCTGGAGCTATAGATCAATACAGAGCAGAAAATCTCTTAGACCTTAAAAGAATATTGATAGCTATGTTTTTGTTGCTCATACTAATTTTATTGATAAGCGGCTGGTTTTTTTCTGGAAGAGCACTAAGGCCCATTTCAGAAGTAATACGTCAAGTAGATAACTTATCCCCAAAACGACTCGAAGAAAGACTAGAAACTCAAGAACCCTCAGATGAAATAGGACAATTGGTGCTGACTTTCAATAGATTACTAGGAAGAACCGAGAATGCATTTCAACTACAAAAAACATTTATTGCTAATGTTTCGCATGAATTAAAAAATCCACTTACTAAAATTTCAGCTCAATTAGAAGTAAGTTTATTACAGGAAAGAGACAAAAACGTATATCAAAGCACCATAAAATCAGTTTTAGAAGACACTAAAGAACTAGCAAATATTACAGAATCGTTGCTGGAGCTAAACAAATTTAACCATTCGCAATACCAAGAATCGTTCAAACCCGTAAGAATAGATGAAGTACTTTGGGATGCAAGAAGTTTAACCAATAAACTAGACCATAACTATAAAATAGTAATCAAACTAGAAAATTTACCTGATGATGACGATTGTTTATTTATAAAAGGAAACGAAAAATTACTAAAAACAGGTTTTAAAAATTTAATGGAAAATGCCTGTAAATTTTCTGCAAACAAAGAAGCATTGATTTTTTTGAAAATCACCAATAATTCTATACAATTAGAGTTTTTAAATAATGGGGGAGGCATTCCCGAAAAAGATATCCCATACATATTTCAGCCATTTTTTAGAGGTAAAAGTACGGCATCTGCCAAAGGATATGGCATAGGATTATCATTGGTTGAACGCATCATTACACTTCACAAAGGCACTATTCAAGCTACATCCGATTCAAAAGAATGGACACGTTTTACGGTTCATTTTGCTTTAGATTAATCAAATTTTAATTTTTGTACTAGTTGTTTATATTTTAAATTTCTGATTTTAGAAACTTAAATGTTATTGTATTACTTTTAATTCTATTTTGCAACTATGTTGCATTATAGGGAGAAATATTATATATTTGCAACATTGTTGCACATTTTAAACACTTAAATAATGACAAAAATTATTATCAAAACAAAAATCATTTTCATATTTCTTGCTTTAATAACGTCTTGCGAAAAAAAGAAAGAAGTTGAACCCATTACAATAGACGACAAAGAATTTAAGTTTATAACATTAATGGTAAGTGATGAAAAAACGAAACAAATTTCTATAATTTCCCCAAAAGATGGAAAAATTCAGACATTTGATGCGAAGTATGCAAAGTCGGCTGTTTATGCTACCGAATCTGGTCGCTTTGGAAGTATTATCCATAGAGATTTTAATTTTGTAGAAAATTTTGATACTGGTTACGAATCTCATGGAGATCATGTAGATATTAAAGGCACACCCAAATGGGCAGCTTTAATAGGTGAAGGAAATAAGCCTACACATTTTGGCTCATATGGTGGCGAAATAGTAACTTTCAACGATGGAGACGGCACTTTGAGCATTGCACAAGAAACGGATATGCACCAAGCTGGATTTAAAATGAAAGATATTCCTACAAAAAATATTGCACATCATGGAGCTATGGCTCGTTTTCAAAACGGAAACTATGCTATTACAGAAAAAGATGGTTCAATAGCAGGAACGTTACCTGAAAGAGTGAAAATTATAAACAAATCTGGAGACGTAATTGCCACTTCAAGCATACAAACCAAAGGAATACATGGAAATAAGTCTGACGGAAAAATAGCTTTATTTGGATCAGCTAGTGGTGTCTTGGCTGTTGATGAATCTGGCAGTCAAAGACTTATAAAATATCCCGAATCTTTCGAAACTGCTTGGTTGGGTACCATTTTTTATGGCAAATCTGCGGGTAAATTTTTAGGATATTCAGGCTCTTTAGGGGTTTATGAAATAGATTTAAAAGCGGATAAATATATTCCAATATTCGAGAGTAAAGATATTTTACAATGCAAATTGGATAAATCTGGAAGTAAAGTTATTGTATTGCTTTTAAATGGTGACTTGAAAGTTTTTGACCTAAAAACACTTAATCTTGTAAAAAATGGAAACATTGGGTTGATTACTACTAAAGAAGAAGCACAAAAACCAACGCTTGAAGCTACTGATAGATTTGCGTATATAGTTTTGCCAAAAACAGGTGAAGTACAACAGTTTGATTTAAAAACTATGAGTACTATCCAAAAAATAAAAGTATCTGATACACCATACCGTATTGCCATTTTAGGTTCTGAGCTCAACAAAAAAGGTGACGAATAAAATCTTATATTAACCATTAAAATGGCAAGACTATTGACTTGCCATTTTAATGGTATTGGTTTGTTGTATAATTTAATGGCTATATGTTTTAATTAAAATATTTAATATATTTGTGTAGAAAACATAACATTTATCTTATAAATAAAATCTAAAATGATAGAAATTGTTCAGGATTATTTGAAATTGAAAAGCGATATTTCAATATTATTAAAGAAATCGGGGTTTAAAACTTCTTATATTGCTGAAAAATTAGGTATTCCACAGCCGACTTTTTCGGTAAAAAAACAACGGGCGAATTGGAATGAAGCTGAAATGTTGAAAATAGTTTCAATTATTGAAAATGACGATTTAGAGGATTTTTATTTCGGTAAAATGATGTCTGATATGAATGAAACTGAGTTCGTTTCTTTGAGTGATTTCAAAAAAGATAATAATAGATGATAGTTTTACTTTCTAAAAGATTCATTAAAGAATTTTCAAAACTTCCAAAAAATATTCAAGAAAAAATTTGGGTGATTCTAGACAATTTAGAAATTACGGACACTTTAAACGGGTTTCCAGATTGTAAAGTTCTTGAGGGTTATAAAAATTATTTTCGCATTCGTGTTGCGTCTTACAGAATTGGTCTTGAGATAGTTGATAATGAGATAAAGTTGATTCACATAATAACCGTCAGAAGTCGGGGAGATATTTACAAGAGTTTTCCGCCTAAATAAAAACTTTATAAAATATTGAGAAATACTAATGTTTAACTTAGAGCCAGTTTTTTTAGAACTGGCTTTTATATTTTCAATTGGTATGATTAAGCTTTGGAGTGTTTGGATAATTTGTTGTATAATTTATATTATGTTAAGTAGAGTATTTTAAAAAATCCCTCAATAATTTTGAGGGATTTTTTAAAGACTAATTATCTGCTTTAATAATTTTGTCAGACATTTTTAAGTACTTGTAAAGTGTATTTAAGTTTTTGATAGTCTCAGCATCTTTTTTTACTGAGTGAGCTTTCTCAAAAAATACCAAAGATTCTTTAAACTTGTCAATCACTTGATTTTCTACAGCTTGACCTTCTTTTTGATAAGTTTTGGCATCCATATCATCTGTTTTCTTTTTGATAATTACGGCTTCATTGAAATGATAAACCCCCATATTGAAATTTACATCAAAATTATTTGGATCTAATTTTAAGGCTTGCATGTAATACTGTTTTGCTTTTTCTTTTTTACCAGCATTGTCATTTAAAATTGCCAAGTTAAGATTTATTTGTAAATCGTTCGGATCATTTTTCAAAGCAGTTTCCATGTCTGCAATGGCATTATCAAGTCTATTGTAAGATAGCAATAGATTGATTCTTTGTGTAACCAATTCTTTTTTACCTTTATTCAATTGTATACCTTTATCAATTAAAGCTAAAGACCTATCTTCAATGCTTTTATCTTTAGTTTCCACAGCTTTTTTTCTAAGTATTTCTGTTAAACCGTAAAATATAGAAGTTTCTTTACCACCTAAATCGATATAATTTTGATATGATTTAGTTGCTAAATCAAAATCTTTCTGTGCTTCAGATACTATTCCAATATACATTTGAGTAAGTGTATCTTTAGGATAAATAGTTGCAGCCATTTGCATATTTTCTATTGCACTGGTGTAGTTCTTTTTTTGATAGTAAAAAACACCTGAGTTCAAAAATGCATTGTACAAGCTGAAACCTTCTTTTTCAGGTTGATTGTTTTCGCCTAGTATTACCGATAAATACTTTTTTGAATCTGCTGCTATACTCCCCTGCTTTCCGTCTTTTACATCCAATGTTACAGCTTTATTAAAGGCTTGATAAGCAGTAAATTGTGGATTCTTACATGAATTGGTAATTGCTGTATCATTTGAGTTAGCAATATTTAAATATGACTGTCCTCTAGCAAACCAGGTTTTGGCTTTCAACGAATCTTTTTTAAGAATACTTTCATCGGCTTTCTTTTTGGAAGATAGCATTTCTTCTCTGTTTGCATTTTGCATCATTTGGTCTAACTTACCATTTTGTGCATGTGTTATACTTGCTGAAAATATTACTAGAAATAAGGCAATTACGTTTTTTTTCATTTTTTATAAATGCATTTAGTTGAATTGTAAATATTTGCTTTTGTTTAAACGATTATTTTTTCTTTTTTATTCGTTTTTTTTAAACCTTAACATTAAAATAACAAAGGAAGCAATTGCTGCCTCCCTTGTATTGATTGTTATTCTTCTGTCGGAGTCGATTCTGTTGCAGTATCAACGATATCGTTGTTATCGATTACATCTGGGTTAACAGCTTCGTCTTCTGATATTATTTCTTCTTCTGGATCTTTTACAATTTTAGTAATTGAAGAAATTTCGTCTGCTTCGTTTTTGAGTCTGATAAGTTTAACACCTTGTGTATTTCTACCCATTACTCTCAAGTCTGCAACTGCTATTCTGATGAGAATTCCTGCTTTGGTTATTATCATCAAATCGTTGTTATCGGTTACTTCTTTTATAGCTATAAGGTTACCTGTTTTATCGGTGATATTTAGAGCTTTTACTCCTTTTCCTCCCCTATTGGTTAATCTATAATCTTCTACATCTGAGCGTTTTCCGAAACCTTTTTCAGAAACTACCAATAACTGTTGCAGTTCAGGATTTTCTATACAAACCATACCTATAGCTATTTCTGAAGGATTTTCTTCATCTATAGATATACCTCTTACACCAGCTGCAGAGCGGCCCATTGGTCTTACCCTAGATTCTTCAAAACGTACAGAACGCCCAGTATTGGTGGCTATTATGATATGGTTGTTACCATTGGTCAAAGCCACATCTAGTAAACGGTCATTTTCTCTGATTGTTATGGCTATTATACCATTTTGACGAGGTCTTGAGTATGCTTCTAATGTGGTTTTTTTGATGGTTCCATCTTGGGTACACATTACTATAAAATTGTTGTTGATATAGTCTGGGTCTGTGATAGATTTTACGTTGATAACGGCTCTTATAGAATCTCCGTTTTCAATATTCATCAAGTTTTGTACTGGGCGACCTTTGGCTGTTTTAGAACCTTCAGGTACAGCATAAACTCTTAGCCAGAATACTTTTCCACTTTCGGTAAAGAATAGCAACCAATTGTGCATGGTGGCAGTGAAAAGGTGTTCTGTATAATCGCTATCTTTGGTGGCTACTGCTCTTGAGCCTACTCCTCCTCTACCCTGTGCTTTGTATTCACCAATTGGTGTTCTTTTTATATAACCTTGATTAGACACTGTGATGAGCATTTCGTCGTCTGGTATCATGTCTTCGATAGAGAATTCATCGTCGGTCATGTTTATTTGCGTACGTCTTGCGTCTCCGTAGCGTTCTTTTATTTCTAAAAGTTCGTCTTTTATAATACTCAATTGACGTGCTGGACTTCCTAGTATATCTAATAGGTCGAGCATCAATTTTTTAATTTCTTCGTATTCAGCTACGATTTTGTCTCTTTCCATTCCTGTAAGACGTTGTAAACGCATTTCGAGGATGGCTTTTGATTGTATTTCGCTTAGTCCGAAAGTTTCCATTAAGCCTGTTTGGGCTGTATTGGGGTCTCTAGATTCTCTGATAAGTTTGATAACAGCATCTAAATTATCTAGTGCTATCATGAAACCTTCTAAGATGTGTGCTCTTTTTTCGGCTTCTCTGAGGTCGTATTGAGTACGGCGTATTACAATTTCGTTGCGATGCTCTACAAAGTATTGAATCATTTCTTTGAGATTCAAAGTTCGTGGGCGACCTTTTACTAAGCACACATTATTTACTGAAAATGACGACTGTAATGCTGATTGTTTGTAAAGGTTGTTAAGAATTACATTGGGTACGGCTTCTTTTTTGAGGTCAAAAACGATACGCATACCTTCTCTGTCAGACTCGTCTCTTATTTCTGAAATTCCTTCAATTTTTTTGTCATTTACAAGGTCTGCGCAATGTTTTATGAGCGATGCCTTGTTTACCATGTAAGGAATTTCTGAAATGATAATTTGATCTTTTCCAGTTTTGGATGTTTCAAAAGTGGCATTTCCTCTTACTACTATTCTACCACGACCTGTTTCGAAGGCATTTTTTATTCCTGCCACACCGTAAATAGTACCGCCAGTTGGAAAATCTGGAGCTTTGATGTGTTTCATCAATCCTTCTACTGTAATTTCGGTATCGTCTATATACGCAACTATACCGTCTACTATTTCAGATAAATTGTGTGGTGCCATATTGGTGGCCATACCTACTGCAATCCCTGAAGCTCCGTTGAGTAATAAGTTGGGTATTTTTGATGGTAAAACGGTCGGTTCTTGCAAAGAATCGTCAAAGTTTGGTTGAAAATCAACTGTATCTTTGCCAATATCTGCGAGCAATTCTTCTGAAATTCTTTTTAAGCGTGCTTCTGTATAACGCATGGCTGCCGGCGAATCACCATCTACCGAGCCAAAGTTTCCTTGCCCGTCTACAAGTGGGTATCTCAACGACCATTCTTGTGCCATACGCACCATAGTGTCGTATACTGAGGAATCTCCATGCGGGTGAAACTTACCCATTACTTCTCCAACAATACGGGCAGATTTTTTGTAAGATTTATTGTAGTTCACCCCCAACTCATCCATTCCAAAAAGTACTCTTCTGTGAACTGGCTTCAAACCGTCTCTTACATCTGGCAATGCTCTGGATACAATTACCGACATCGAATAATCGATATAGGCCGAACGCATTTCATCTTCTATATTGATTTGAATAATGTTACTTGCTTGTTCTGACATATTATATTTTTAGTAATATTTAATGCTTTTTTGTATAGATTTTATAAAAATACCGAGCTTTTTTTATCAATAAATTTACAAATAACTATTTACACAAATTTCGTCAATAGTTAGGGTTTTTGCAAATCGTTTAAAGTAAAAAAGCTTTTAATTTCATAATTTTTAGTGTTTTAAATAGTATTTATTCTATATTTTTATTTTATTTGATATTAAAAATGATTTTATCCAAACATTAACAAAAAAACTAATGTTTGTCACATATTTATTTTACTATTCACGTCTTTCAAGCTCAATATGCTCCAGTATTTAAAAAACTTTTTCGGCTTACTTTGGGTAATATTGTTTTATGCCAATACAACCCTATCTTGTGAATATAGAAAATCTCCCGAACAAGCTCATTTAAATCAAAATATTAATCCTGAAAACTACCAAAACAGAGAAAATTCACCTGTAGCTTACAGCAAAAGACAAACGAATGAAATCCCAGAATATGTTTTAAAAACATTAGAATATGTCAAAAAAAACAAGACACCACTACCTAATTATGTGGGTGGAAGAAAGTTTGGCAACTACGAAAAATTATTGCCTATTTATGACAATGATGGAAATAAAATAAAATACCAAGAATGGGATGTACATCCTAAAATCCCACACAAAAACCGTGGTAAAGAAAGGCTTGTAACAGGCTCAGACGAGTCGGCTTACTATACCAACAACCATTACAAGAGTTTTAAACCAATCAAAAATCAATAAATAAATGGCAAATTTTAAAATTTTAAAAGAAAAATCAAGCAAGCAAAGTGTTTTCACCACTAGCGTAATTTATATTGATGGTAATCAAAATAAAAGCATCACAGACTTTTATAAAAACATCAGTGAGGGGCTTTTATTCCCAGATTATTTTGAAGACAATCTTGATTCTTTTGATGAATTAATGAATGATTTAACGTGGCTCGAAAGCGAAAAAATATATCTAATTTTTGTAAATTATGATGACTTTTTGACTGACGAAAACGATGAAATAAGAGAAATAGTACTAACCATTTTGGATGATGCCTCCGAAGACTTAAAAAAACAAAAAACTCACAAACGCCTAAAAATACACATAGAACCTGCCGAAATGATAGAAGAAGATCTTGAATCTATCGGAATTGAATATGTTTTTGAAGAATAAAAACTGCAAAATGAAATTTTATAGCTTAGTAATTTTACTAGTAATCGCTGGTCATAAGAATGTATTTTGCCAAAAAATCACTCGTGGACCATACCTTCAAATCAGCACACCTACTAGCATGCAAGTGCATTGGAGAACAGACACACCCACAGAAAGTCAAGTTCGAATAGGTACTAATCTGGGTCAAAAAAACATATTGACCAAAGATAATACCTTAACCAATGAACACGCCATAAAACTTTCAAACTTACTTCCAGATACCAAATATTTTTACGAAATAGAAACCTCAAATGGCAATTTTGTAGGCGACAGTTCTTACTATTTCATAACTGCCCCCACAGAAAACTCTGTTAAAAAATTTAGCGTTTGGGCTTTAGGCGATTGTGGTAATCGCCTTCCACGACAAGCTGCTGTTAAAAAATCGTACGAAAATTTTACGGCTAATCAATATACCAATTTGTGGATTTTACTCGGCGATAATGTTTATGATGGCGGAGACGATAATAATTTTCAACGCTCATTTTTTGACCAATATCAAAATGGTAAAGTAATGAAACAAACCGTTCTTTACCCCGCCCCAGGCAATCATGATTATGACGGTTTTGCCAAAGTGTACGACAATAAAGAAATGGGTTATTACAAAGCATTCCATGTACCATCGCAGGGTGAAGCTGGTGGAGTTGCCTCTAGCTCTTCGTCATTTTATTCGTACAATTATGCCAATACACACTTTATTAGCCTTGATTCTTATGCAAATGATATAAATAATTTGAAAATTTGGGACAAGCTCAATCAACAAGCTTTATGGCTTGAAAAAGATTTAGCTTCTAATAATAAAATGTGGACGGTAGTGTATTTTCACCATCCTCCTTATACAAAAGGCTCTCACGATTCAGATATCGAAAGCGACCTCACTGCTATCAGACAAACATTAGTTCCTATTTTTGAAAAATACAAAGTAGACCTTGTGCTTTGCGGACACAGCCATAGCTACGAACGTACCAAACTATTGAAAGGACACTACGGACTAGAAGAAAGCTTTGATGCAAAAGCCCATAATCTATCCACTAGTTCAGGGAAATACGATGGAAGCGAAGACTCTTGTCCTTATATTAAAAATACAAAAAACACTGAAAATGAAGGAATTATATATGTTGTAGCGGGCTCTGGAGGAGCTTATGGCTATGCAAGAAACAACTATCCACACAATGCCATGTATACGTCGTATCTCGAAAAAGGTGGTTCTTTATATTTAGAAATTGAAGACAATAGATTGGACGCTAAATTCATCAATGAAGACGGATTGGTATTTGACCAATTTAGCATCATGAAAAATACCGAAAACAATAGTGAAATAAGTATAAATCCTTATCAAAAAACTACACTAAAAGCCTCATGGATAGGTAATTACAAGTGGAATACGCAAGAGAAAACACAAGAAATAACTGTAAGACCCAATGAAGTAAAAACTTATACCGTAACAGACAACAAAAATTGCCTAACCAATACTTTCCGAATAACACCTAAACCTTGTAATTTGGATAACTTAAAAATAAACACCAACAATACCCAAAATCTTAAAGCAAGTTACGAATGCACTGACGCTGATGGTTTTACACATTACACTACTGATGATGGAGAAGTATTGGTTTCATTAAAAAAAATGAATATAAACATCGGAAATATAAATAATAACACACTTATTATAAATCAATTAAACAATGATGGTGTTTCAAAAATAGATAGAAATCATCCTGTAAATTACATCAAAAACAACAATGGGTGGATGGCTCTAAATAAACGTTTAATATTAGATGGAGCAAATATTTTTCCTGAAAACAAAACCATTGAAGCTAAATTTTATTTTTCAGAAAAAGATTTTAATGCTTTAAAAGAAAATCAAGACGAAAATGATTTTACGTCAAACTCTTTGAGAAGTTTTTATATCAATCAAAGCAGTAAAAACAACATCATAACTGACCCAAAATTAGGGCACAAAGAAGTAACAAGGGCAAAATCGATGCATGAACCAGGCATTAGATTGCTGAATAATGCTAATTATTTGAGCGACAGTACTTGGCTTTTAAAACCACTGAGTCCTACTGTTTTTCAATCAAGTATTTTGATTGGTAAATGGGGAACATTGGGCTGGATTGCTCAACCAATTACTAAGGTTGAAATAAATAAATTTACTGCGCAAAACAACAACAAACAAATAATACTAACTTGGAAAACAATCAAAGAACAAAATATTAAAGAATTTACATTACTAAAAACCGATAAAAGAACAAACAAAACAACAGTTATCGCAACTATTCCGAGCGTAAATCCATCCTCAAATAGCAACAAAAATGAATACACTCACAACGATAACGATGTATTATTTGGTGATTATTTGTACTCTTTATGGTACACAGACTGGGAAGAAAACGAAAAAAAAATAGCTGAAACCAATGTTTTAAACCAACCACTTTCCATTGAAAACGCCCAAAATATCACCTATGAAGGCATCAAAAACAGAGCATTTGATGAGCTCACTATTTATACAAACAATGGTAAATTAATTTATAAAACAAACAAGAAAGGACAGTTTGATGAGCTTATTTTCAAACAATTGAACAAAGGATTGAATATTGTTGTAATAAGCAAAAAAGGAAAGCATAAAACTTTTAAAGTTTTGAAATAAAAGCAATGCCTTATTTTGTTTTCAAATCAAAATCTACAGCAATATCTGCTCCATTGTTTTCTGCGTTATCTTTAGAACCTAATTGATGATAAAGAACTATACTTAGCTTTGTATTTCCTTTTTTCAAGACCTCAAAACTATTGTTTAAACCAACAGGAAAACCATTGGCATCTAAATCTAAAGGACTCACTTTGATAAAACCTGTAGTGGATGGGCTAATTTGCGTAAAATGTATTTCCTTTTCTCTTTCTATTTCTTTGGTTACATCTACTGCTGGGCTTTTTGTTTCGTCCATTAAAACAACCTTTAAATTATAGGTTTTAGCACTATCAAGTCTTATCGTGTCTTTTTTTTCAACTTTTGGACCCGTACCATCAGTGTCTTTACTATACAGAAAAGTCAAAGGAAGCGTATTTGCTGATTCTTGAAACACCAATTTCATACTCGTTATCGACTCCCGCTCGTCTATCAGTATAGATAAATCATTCTGAGAACAAGAAACAAACAAAACGCTTACTAAAACAAAAATATAAAAAGAGAAAGTATTGGTCATTTTAGAAATGATTAAACAAAATCGAAAATTTAGATTTTGGATATATAAATTGGGCTATTGCACATGAAAAACCAAGAATAGAGCATAAAAAAAGCAAGATTATTCTTTTAATTTCGGCTCGCTCACAATAGTTGTTGGAAAAAATGTTGTGTGACTAAGCGTGCAGACAAACGATTTTTTGGGTATCCATGAGCATATAGTGGCTTCTTCTTAAACGAATAAACTTGCTGTGATAAAATTAAGTTATTTTTTTATTTCAACAAATTTTTAAGTCAATATTTCGCTTATATATTTTAACATTATCTTTTTCAAGCACTAGTCAAAAGCATTATAACAGCTTTTAAAACTTCGACATCAGTATTTTTGCTATTTCACCCAATACAATGGCACTTCCAAAGCTCATGAGTGTACCTATAAGTATATATTCTGATTTTTTGTTTAGTGTACTTTCCTCAGATCTATTTTCGGTAAATCTCAAAAATGATTTGGCCGCTATCAAAAAACCTATGGCTTCGTAGCTTTTAGCAATAACGAGTATCAGCACTATAACACGCTCTATAATGCCTATCCACATGCCAGCTTGGTCGAGTCCGTCTTCATCTAAAGTACTCAGTTGTTGTTGCCACTTTTGGGTAACAATATTGATAACAATTGCCACTGGTAACGTAACAGTACTGAATACAATGAGCAACAATAAAAAATGATACCTCGAAAACAAAGTAGAAGCTAGTGTTGTAAATACCTCTATTTGATGAATAATACCCAACCAAAACAAGCCTAATATCATCAGATGAGTCAATTGATCGACAATAAATATCTTGATTCGATAACCTGTTATTTTTTTAAGATTGTTATGGTGTTTTTTTTCAACAAGGCTTTGTGTTTTTAGTTTGACAACATCTATTAACAAATGGATCACAGCCAAGCTAAAAGCAACATAGCCGTGTTCTATCTTGCCTAAGAGCAACCATGTGAATACAAAATGTAGCCCAAAATGATAGTAAAGATATTTGGAACGTAAAAAATGAGTTTCTTTATGTGTTACCCAATGTTTGAATTGTAAAAAAAAATCGCCAATCAAATGTGCTAATATAAGCTGAAAGAGTACAACATATTGGCTGTGTGTCATTTAAGTATTATGTGTTTTATAAATTAGAAACAAAGTTTTGCTTGATTACTTGATGGTATCGCTTGAGGAAAGCGTCTACAGCAGCCCATCCTGCGGCTTTAGAACGCTGATTTACGGCAGATTGAGCTATGCCTAATCTTTGAGCTATAACAACCTCTGTAAATCCTTTTAGCTTCAAAAAAATAACATCTGCCTGAAGGTTAGTCCATTTACTTATGATGCTCTCTAGGAGTATTAATCCTACATTCAGCTCTTCATTTACCTGAAGAATAGGGCTTTGTAATGCTATTTTTTGGGGTAAATTTTTCATATTATCTAGCAATCTTCCTGAATTTTGAAAAGCTTCTCCATCTGAATGAATAATTTTTTTAGCTTTAAAATATGGCTTACCTATACCTATGGCTATGCGTGCATCGAGTTTCATTCCAGAATGAAATTCGCTCATCAGATACACCCTAAGAAGCAATGAAAACCTCAAAGATTCTTCTATGCTTAAAACAAAACCTTGAAAACTATCACCTCTGAATATTTCAAAAGAGTTTTTGATGAAAATTTCATCTTCAACTCCTTCTGGCATTTTTTCAAAAAATGCCTTTAAACTCTTCAAAAGGGCTTTTCGCTGATTCATCTCCAAGCTGCTAGACTCCACAATATCCCCCGTAATTATAGCCTGATTATCCATAAACAGTGTTTTTAATGAAATTATAAGGTTCAGACCTTATAATTATACATTATAAGGCTCAGACCTTATAATGGTGCATTATCAGGCTCAGACCTTATAATGCACAAATATATTCAAAAAAAACACTGAATACCAAACACTTACGATATTTTTTTTATTAATAAAAGAATGTACTCAAAAATAAAAAATATACAATCACCTAAAAATCAAATAATTATATATATCAAATAATATCTTTTGGGCGAATAAGTCCTGGTTTTTTCTCAATAAACTCGTTGATAATATCTAGCTGATTCACTTTACTTACTTTTTGTGTAGCAACATTTCCACCGAAATTTTTGGCATAAAAACGCTTGGGAGCGATATGTTTTGTTTTATAATCCTCATTAAGATATTTCCTCAATTCATTTCGATTATTACTGTATATAGCCGCTATTTTAATCTTTTCATTGGTCAGTTCTTTGGGATACCATTTGGTATAACCTTTGGCTATCAAAGACTGTGTAATTTGACAATAGGGATATTCTTTGGCAAATGCTTCCAATTTTTGCAAGTCGTCCTTAGATATATCTGTAGGATTCGCCACCAAGTATGAAAAAAGTTCTTTGGTCATATTTTTGGATATTTATAGCATGTTTCAATTTACCACTCTCCTGCTGTTTTATTAAAGACATCCAGCACTATTTGATCCAATATCAAAGGCACAATGGTTGGCTCTACTGCACTTAGTGTCTTGTCTTGTGGAAAATCTTTATAAAAAGAAAATTCTTGGTCAAAGTTTTTATCTTCTTTTTGATTATTTACCAGTTTTATATTCACCCTGATGGTCAATCTATTCACCCCAGGTTTATCAGACGAAGTGGGTGCCTGCGGGGTCATTTCATAACCTACTATAGCCCCTTCAACAAAAATATCAGGATTTTTTGCAGCTATCTTTAGTGATGAGTTGCTTTGAAAATATTCCCTTAATTTTTGTGTAATGCTTATGGTCATATTGGATGGACCACCTGCTGCTTCTGTTTTAAAATTTTGAATTTGAATGGTTTTCAAATTGGGATCTAAGCTGGCACCTCTAAATGTGTAACAAGACTGAAATATCAACAGCAAAATCGCCCATAAAATCATCTTTGGGGTACTAAATATTTTTTTATTCTTCTTCATCTATTCCGTATTGTTTTATTTTACGATAGAGTGTTCTCTCTGATATCCCCAATGCTTCGGCGGCATATTTTCGCTTATTTCTATTTTTTTGTAGTGCCTTTATGATGGTTTCTTTTTCTTGTTTTTCCAACGAATAAGAGTCTTCTTGGGTTTCATGGCTTACATCTATTACATTATCATTGATAGGTGTATTGTTGTATTCTACGACCTGTACATCATTGCTACTTGGCGGCACATAAGCTGGCGTATTGCTGGGCAATATTCTACCTATGTTATTGTCGTTTTGAAACACCATTGAGGTATTATCGGTATCTACATTTTGAAAAAATGTTTCGTTTTCTTTGAGGAAATCTGTTGATACTGCTCCGTTTGACTGTATCATTTCTAAAAACATTTTTTTTAGCTCTGTAACATCTCTTTTCATATCAAAGAGTACTTTGTACAATATTTCTCTTTCAGAAAAACTCTCACCTGCTTGTGTAGTGTCTCTTTTGATGACACCTCCCATTGTATTTCCTTGACTGGTTTGCAGGTATTTATTTAATTTTTCTGCATCTACTGTACGGTCATCTATTTCTAGTATAGATATTTGTTCGGCTAAATTTTTCAACTGCCTTATATTACCCGGAAATCGCTGTGCCAATAGCAACTGCTGTGCATCGCTGGTAAGCTGAATAGGTTTTATATGGTATTTGTCTGAAAAATCTGTGGTGAATTTTCTAAACAATAGTTCTATGTCTACACCTCTTTCTCTGAGTGGCGGCACATAAATAGGCACAGTACTGAGTCTATAATATAAATCTTCTCTGAACTTGCCTTTTTCTACAGCATTCATAAGGTTTATATTGGTGGCTGCAAGTACACGAACATTTGTTTTTTGTACTTTAGATGAGCCTACTCTGATAAATTCTCCATTTTCTAACACCCTTAACAATCTTGCTTGGGTATTAAGGGGCATTTCTGCTATTTCATCTAAAAAAATAGTTCCTCCATCTGTTACTTCAAAGTATCCTTTTCGGGCATCTATTGCCCCTGTGAAAGAGCCTTTTTCGTGCCCAAACAATTCTGAATCTATAGTTCCTTCGGGTATGGCACCACAGTTGAGTGCTATAAACTGACCATGTTTTCGGGTAGAAAGATTATGTATTATTTTAGAAAATGATTCTTTACCAGAGCCACTTTCGCCAGTAATGAGCACAGTCATGTCTGTGGGTGCTACTTGGGCGGCTACACCTATGGCATGGTTGAGTGCATTGGCATTACCAATGATTCCAAAGCGTGATTTAATGGTTTGTAGCTCAGATTTTGTCATTATACTGTTTACTCTTTCTTTTTATATAATTACAGGTCATTAAAATTTTAACCCAAAATCTGCATCATCGATTTATTAAAGCTAAGTTAATATTCTATCATGCAGATTTTGTGGTTTAAATGTCTTTACAATTGCTCAAAAACCCTTTCCAAAGACACTTCGTAGCCTATTTTTTCTTTCAGACTGTCTATGGCTACACGTTCTTGTTCCATGGTGTCTCTATGGCGTATAGTTACGGTATTGTCTTCCATGGTTTGGTAATCTACTACTATACAATAAGGTGTTCCTATCAAATCTTGACGGGTGTATCTTTTGCCAATAGCACCGCCATCGTCGTAGGTGGTATTGAACGATCTTTTCAACAAATGAAATATATCTTCTGCTTTTTCTGCTAGTCCGTCTTTTTTTACCAATGGCAATACGGCTACTTTTATGGGTGCTACAGCTGGGTGAAATTTCAGTAGTGTTCGTTGTTTCAGATTTTCACCTTCGCCTGTGGTTTCTTCGGTATAAGCGTTGCAAAGTGTTGCCAAAAATAAACGATCGGCTCCTACAGATGTTTCTACTACGTAAGGTATGTAGTTTCCATAAGGTTTGCCATTTTCGTCTAAATCAGCATCAAAATATTGTTGTTTCTTTTTGGATAAACCTTGGTGTGCAGACAAATCAAAGTCAGTTCTTGAGTGTATGCCTTCTATTTCTTTGAAACCAAATGGAAATTTATATTCTATATCTACGGCAGCATTGGCATAATGTGCTAGTTTTTCGTGGTCATGATATTTGAGGTTTTCGGCTGGTAAACCTATTGCCTTATGAAATTTCAAACGGTTTTCTTTCCATTTGTTGTACCACTCCATTTCTGTGCCTGGTCTACAGAAAAACTGCATTTCCATTTGTTCAAACTCACGCATTCTAAAGATAAAATTACGTGCAACAATCTCGTTTCTAAATGCTTTTCCTATTTGGGCTATCCCGAAAGGCATTTTCATTCTGCCTGTTTTTTGTACATTTAGAAAATTCACAAAAATACCTTGGGCTGTTTCTGGACGCAAATATATAAGCGAAGCATCTTCCGAAACCGCTCCTACTTGGGTAGAAAACATTAGGTTAAATTGGCGTACTTCTGTCCAATTACCGGTATTCGAAACAGGACATTTAATATTCTCGTCTATTATCAACTGACGCACCCCTTCCAAATCTCCAGCATCAAGACATTTCGCCATATTTTGTAACAATGCTTTACCTACTTCGGGCTTGCCTTCAGCATCGTATTGAGCAGCTTTGTCTTCAAGTAATGTATCGGCACGATAGCGTTTTTTAGAATCCTTATTATCTATCATCGGGTCGTTGAAAGAGTCTACGTGACCAGATGCTTTCCATGTAAGTGGGTGCATAAAAATAGATGCATCTATTCCCACAATATTGTCATTGAGCATGGTCATGGCTTTCCACCACAATGTTTTTAGGTTATTTTTTAGCTCTACACCATTTTGTCCATAGTCGTACACGGCTTGCAAGCCATCATATATTTCTGACGATGGAAACACAAAACCGTATTCTTTGGCATGTGAAATTACTTCTTTTAGTGAGGATGCTGTGTCTTGTTTTTGTTCGGCCATTTGATATGTATTCTTCGAAAAAAGAAAATTGTTTATATAAAATTGGTAAAAATCAGATTTTAAACAAAGTTATTAAATTATGCTAAATTATTGGGGTCTGTTGATGATTTTCGTTACAACTATAACTCCTTAATTTTGCAACAATCGGTTTAGCATCCTTTTAACCCAAAATTTGTATCTTTGTGACACTCATGAGCAAATTTCTAATCATACGTTTCTCTTCTATCGGAGACATTATTCTTACAAGCCCTGTTGTGAGAAACCTAAAAACACAGTTTCCGAATGCTGAAGTACATTTTGTAACTAAAAAAAACTACCAATCGCTACTCAGCAATAACCCTTATGTAGACAAATGTTTTGTACTCGAAAACAGCCTAAACAAGCTTGTGGATGAGCTCAAAAATGAAAACTACGACTACATCATAGACCTACACAACAACCTAAGAACCAGCATAATAAAATTAAAATTAGGCAAAAAATCATTTAGCTTCGATAAGCTTAATTTGAAAAAATGGCTAATGGTAAGGTTCAAAAAAAATATTTTGCCTAATGTCCATATTGTGGACAGATATATGGCTACGGTAAGTAAACTAGGCATACAAAACGACAATAAAGGGCTAGATTATTTTATATCAAAAAATACGGTTTTTCCAGAAATATTAAACCAAAATGCTAATTTCAATCAATACGTAGTATATGCCATTGGCGGTCAGCACGAAACAAAAAAACTGCCTTTTCATAAAATGTTGGAGCTTTGTCAATCAATAAATCAACCTTTGGTACTCATTGGAGGAAAAGAAGATAAACAATTGGGCGAAAAAGTGGTTGAATATTTCGGAAAGACAAACAAAGCTATCATCAATCTATGTGGACAATGCAGTATAGATCAATCTGCTTTGGTCATTCAAAACTCAAGCGTAGTATACACCCACGATACAGGAATGATGCACATAGCTGCGGCTTTGAAAAAAAGCATTGTGGCAATTTGGGGAAATACTATTCCAGAATTTGGTATGTATCCATATCAGACCAGCTACGTTTCTTTAGAAAACAAAGACATAAACTGTCGTCCTTGCTCTAAAATAGGCTTTACAAAATGCCCCAAAGGACATTTTGACTGCATGAATCAAATAAATTTCAAAAAATTCGACTTTCCGGTACAGTCTTTTTAATTATTTTTACACATGAATTTCAAAACAATAGTCGAAAAAGTGGTAGCCAATGAAACATTGCACGCCAAATTCCTGAACACCCTTTCTTTAATGGAAAACACTGGTGCCAGAAAAATATCAGCCTCAGAGCATAAAACAAAAGTAAATTATATTATACTAAAACATGCTTGCGAAGAAGCTAGGCATGCTTTTTATTTGAAAAAACAAATTCAAAAAATCACTTCTATAGACAATTTACCCACTTACGAAAACCAATATTTATTGGCACCATTGGCTAGTCGTGAATATTTGATGTATTTGGATATCAGAATAAGTAGGTATTTAAAAAACACTTTGCAACTCACAGGCTATGACCTTAAATATGCAGCCTATTTATTGGTAACTTACGCCATAGAAGTCAGAGCAGACGAATTGTATCCAATTTATCAAGAAATATTAGACAAACACGACAGTAAAGTAAACGTAAAATCTATTATTTTGGAAGAAGAAGGGCATTTGGAAGAAATGATGCATCAAATGAAAGAGTTTTCGTCTGACTGGGAAACACTTGCCAATAAATCTATAGAAATAGAAAAAGTTTTGTTTGACAATTGGGTAGCAGATTTAGGTAAATTCATTTAAAAACATTGCAAAAAATACTTATAATCTCAGACACACATAGCTATTTAGATCAGCGTTTGATGCCACACATCGAGTGGGCAGACCAGATTTGGCATGCTGGCGACTGGGGAAATGAATCGGTAGTAGACACTTTAGAGAGCTTCAAGCCTATCCAAGGAGTTTATGGCAACATAGATAATGCAGTAGTAAAAAGAATATTTCCCAAAATCAATCATTTCATGGTAGAAGAAATATGCGTAGGCATCACCCACATTGCGGGTGCACCAAGTAGCTACAAGCAGGACGCTCTAGAATGCTTTGCAATTCGGCAACCAGATATTTTTGTTTGTGGACATTCTCATATTTTACAAGTAAAAAGAGATTTTTCTCGTAACAAAATGTTGTTTATCAATCCAGGAGCTGCAGGCAAGCACGGTTTTCATTCTGTACAAACAGCTATAAGGTTAAAAATAGAGAAGAAAAGAATATTTGATTTAGAAGTAATAGAAATGACTAAAAATGATAAACTTTTTCAGTAATATATACACTTGAATCCCCTCTTTTAGGGATAAAATTATATCAAAAAAACTTATTTTTATTTTTTTCCAAAAAGCTTAATTAACAAAAAATCTAAAAAATGAAAAACATAAATATAGGGCTGGTTCAAATGTCGTGCAGTGCCGATGTGCAAAGCAACATAGATAAAGCCATAGAAAAGATTAAAGAAGCAGCACAAAAAGGTGCTCAAATAGTTTGTTTGCAAGAACTTTTCAGTTCACTGTATTTTTGTGATGTTGAAGACCACAAAAATTTTGAGCTAGGAATCAGCATTCCTGGAGAACTGACAGATTTGCTTTGCAGGCTTTCTAAAAACTTAAATATTGTAATTATAGCATCGCTTTTTGAAAAAAGAGCTGCAGGTTTATACCACAACACCACCGCCGTAATAGATGCAGATGGCAAATATTTGGGCAAATACACAAAAATGCACATTCCTGATGACCCTGGTTATTACGAAAAATTTTATTTCACACCTGGTGATGCCCCCACTCAAACATCTGGCCAAGAAGATAAAGGTTATAAAGTATTTGAAACCAAATTTGCCAAAATTGGTGTATTGATATGCTGGGATCAATGGTATCCTGAAGCAGCACGCATTACGGCTTTAAAAGGAGCTGAAATACTTTTTTACCCTACTGCAATAGGTTGGGACACTACCGAAACCTGCACACAAACCAACACAGAACAGTACCAAGCTTGGCAAACTATTCAACGCTCTCATGCCATTGCCAATGGTGTGCATGTGGTATCGGTAAACAGAGTAGGAAGAGAAGCCGATCAACAGTTTTGGGGTGGTAGTTTTGTTGCAAATCCATTCGGACGATTATTGTATTTAGCTTCGCACGACAAAGAAGAAACGCATGTACAAACTATCAACCTTGATGACACCGAAAAATACCGCACTACTTGGCCATTTTTACGTGATAGAAGAGTAGATAGCTACGCTCCTATTACGCAAAGATATTTAGATTAATACTATTTCAAATTGACAGTAAACTTGTAAATGGTTTTCGATTCAAACACTTCGCCTGGCTTTAACACAACGCTTGGCAAGTGTTTTTGATTGGGAGAATCAGGAAAATGCTGTGTTTCAAAACAAAAACCAGAACGCCTCAAATAGCTAGCCCCATTTTTACCCAAAACACTATTATTCAAATAGTTACCTGTATATAAGTGCACACTTGGTTCGGTAGTGAACACCTCCAGTTTTCTGCCACTGATAGGTTCAAAGGCAAATCCAACGGCTTGTATTGAAAGTGTCGAATCTTGGTTAAGCACAAAACTATGGTCATAACCAGCACCAATAGCTATTTGTTTATTTTCGGTATTTTCTATATCATTTCCTAAATTTTTGGGTATTGTAAAATCAAAAGGAGTGCTCAATACAGAAGCTATTTCGCCCGTTGGAATACAATTTTCATTTACTGGTAAATAGTTTGTGGCATTCAAACAAACTTCATGATTAAGAACATCTTTTAAATCTGGATTGAGATTAAAATAGGCATGATTAGTCAAATTCAAAATGGTAGTTTTGTCTGTACTTGCCATATATTGAATAGAAAGTTCGTTATCGTCATTGAAATTTACCGATATCCTTACCGACAAATTACCAGGAAAACCTTGGTCTCCATCTGGAGATTCTAAAGAAAACACAATAGTATCTGTTAGATTTTCGAGTTCAAAAGCTTTCCAATTTCTTCTATTAAAACCTTCTAAACCACCATGTAAAGCATTCGGCCCGTTGTTTACATCTAGTTTAAACACTTCTCCGTTTAGTTCAAATTGGGCATTGGCAATTCTGTTGGCATACCTACCTACAGTTTCACCCATATAAAAATTGGTGTTCAGATAATCGTCCAACTTATCGTACCCCAACACTACATCTGCAAAATTATTGTTAGTATCTGGAGCTAGAACACTTTGCAAGCAACATCCTAAAGTAGAAAATGTTGCAGTAAGCCCGTTGATATTGGTGATAGAATATAAAAAAACCTCTTCTCCGTTTGGTAAGAAACCAAAACTTTTACTGGAAATTGACATTTTGTAATTTAATTAAAATTATAAATTTTGAATTTCTGATACCACTAAACCAGTATAGTCTTTGGCTATCATTTTGATATTGTGATATTTATCAAATTCATCTTCAGAATGGGTAGTGATAAGAATAACACTCTTACAGCCAGCATTTTGTGAAGTTTGTGCTCCAGTAGGAGAATCTTCAAAAACGATACACTCAGCCAAATCGTAACCCAACTCATCGGCTACTTTTTGAAAAACTTCAGGGTCTGGCTTGCCTTTAGACACCATTCCTGAGTGAATTACGCTATCGAAATAATGGCGTATAGGTAAATTATTCAAGACAAAGTTTACATTTGTTTCTGGAGCAGCAGTACCAATACCGAGTGGTATATTTTTG
>JAGNSI010000132.1 GCA_017988135.1 Pseudarcicella sp. | reverse complement strand
GGGGAAATCCTAAAAACGAACCTTTCTATCATTATATAAAGTCATACTCTCCATACGACAATGTAGCAGCAAAAGACTACCCCAATATGCTCATTACTACAGGACTACATGACTCACAAGTGCAATACTGGGAACCCGCAAAATGGGTTGCCAAACTTAGGGCAAAAAAAACCAATAAAAAATTATTGCTTTTTTATTGCGACATGGAAACAGGACATGGAGGGGCTTCAGGAAGATTCAAAAAATTCTATGAAATAGCACGTGAATATGCTTTTATGTTGAATTTGGAAAACATTAATCAGTAAGCTTTACAAACAAAATTCACATTTGAATAGTCATCGAAAAACAAATATATTCACAAAACAAAATTCACATTTGACCAGTCAAATGTGAATTTTGTTTGTACTAAAATATAACTCTCTTAAAATATAAATTTAACCTTACATCCTCATTAAAAACTAAGCATACATTTGAAGTTGAAGCTGTAGTTCTTTTCGGGCTATAAAAATCCTGTTTTTTACCGTACCCAGTGGAATATCTAATTCTTCTGCAATTTCATGGTATTTATAACCATTAAAATACATCATAAAACAAGATCTATAACAATTTTCCAATTTTTCTAATGCTTTATTGATGTCATTTAGAGCAAATTGAGTATTTGCAAAATTTGTACTACTCTCACTAGAATCTATAAAATGTAAATTATCTGTAGTATCAATAAAAGTATTTCTTTTTACCATTTTTTGATAATTGGTAATAAAAGTGTTTTTCATAATGGTATAAAGCCATGCTTTCAAATTGGTACCATCTTCAAACTTACTTCTATTGGTATATGCTTTTATCAGCGTGTCTTGCAACAAATCATTGGCATTTTCATAATCTTTAGTAAGCTTCATGGCAAAAGGTTTAAGTGCTTTTGTGATTGAACCCAATTGGTAGCTAAATTCTAATGCTGTCATGATGTTTGATATTTAATTAAAAACTCATCTTATTTTGTTTAACAAATATATAAAAAGATTAAACAAAATGTACATTTTAAGAAAATATTTTTCAATTATTTACAAAAAAAATCCAGCACCTAAGAGGTGCTGGATTTCAAATCTATATAATTATAATCCCAAATTTACCATGTATCATTTCTAACTTGCGAAGCCCCTGTAGGTGTAAACACTTTGTTTGCTCCACCTTGCCAAAGCACATTACCTGACGCATCCTTTCTTATGTACTTGTACTCAATGTTTGTCCCAGTTGGCAATGCTAATGTTTTTGTCCAATTTGGCCAAGGGTTTGTGGTCAATTTTACAGCATTGGCTGCATTCCAGCTACCAAGAGCGGCAACATTACCCACAATATATAAATCTTGACCTGGCTGTGTGTTACTATAAGAAATATTGAAAGTAACATTTGTAGTTGTTGTAGGCACTACCACTACAGTTCCAGCATCTGGAGTCCAAACTGCGTAATTTCTAGCATTTACAGGAAACACAGCATATCCATTGGCATTTGTGGAAATTGTACCTGATGTATTGCCCGTTTTGTCTGTAAGGGTTGCATTTTTAAAAGGAGTTGTTATTCCTTTTGTGGCATTATTTGAGCCATCATTTAACATCACCAACATTCCTTTGTGAGTAGCATCTCCAGCACGTGAGTAACAATACACATCTGCATCATTCACACTAGGATATTCTGCACCTACACCAAAAGCATTTTCTTTACGGCACTTCATCAATGTTTTAATTTTTGAGCCTAATCCGTACTCATAATAATCACGATAGTACACACATGGGTAACCTTTTTCACGTGTTAAAATATAAGCATATGCCAACATTTTATGATTAATTACTGGCGAAAACAATGCTCCAGTTTGGTGGTCAGTATCATGATTATCCACAAAAGAAACAGACAGCGGTCCATTGGCTTCAGTAAAGCCTGCAAATTGCAATCCTCTCATATCCCATGATCCATTACCGATACTCATTTGTTGAAAAGTATAATGTAAGGGAACGTCCATCAAACTCATTCTGCCATTGGTTTCTTGAGCATAATTTTGTAGAGCAGACACACTATTTGACCAGTTTTCGCCTACCATAAATCTTGAACCTTTTACATTATCAGTAAACTTATTTAAGTAAGGTGTGTAAATATGTTTTACAGCATCCATTCTATAACCGTCTAAACCAAGTTTGTTGGTAATCCAATTTCCCCATGCTATAGTTTCAGTTTCATTAGAAGGACTGTTGTTGTATTTAATTTCGCAACCAAGCAGGTTATCGTATGCATCGCCATTATTATATGGTTGAAAATCCCATGGAGAAAACTGATACCATACTCCACCTGCACCTTGATAACCTGTAAATAAGTTTTTATTCCATTTATAAGAGCTGTAAGTATTCCCTCTACCAGGAAAAGAAAAACCGGTGTATACATTGGTACCGTTGAAGTTTTCGGTATAGTCTGCCCAAGCCATATGATTGATGACTATGTCAGCGTATACTTGAATATTTTTTGAATGTAAATTGGTTATAGCTGATTGCAATTGAGCCAAAGTTCCATATCTAGTAGGTATAGTTCCCTTTTGGTTAAATTCACCCAAATCGTATCTGTCATATACGCCATACCCAACGTCTGTAGCACTTCCTCCTTTATAACAAGGTGGAATCCACATAGCAGTAATACCAGCATCTGAAAGCTCTGCTGCTTTGGCTCCTAAATTTTGCCACCAACTACCCGATGGTGTATTTTGAGGAACATCCCAATAAAAGCCTTGCATCATAACACCATTAACTGGAGCTGAAATTACAGCTGCAGTTTTTGACTGCGAACTTGTTATTGGGTTTTCATTGGGGTTTGCTTGATTTTTCTCACAAGATGCAAAAAAACCTAAAGAAGATAATCCTATTAAAGCAGAAAGATAAGTTGTTTTCAATTTATGAAAACAACTTATCAAATTAATGTTTTTCCTCAAAAGGTGATTATTAGAATTTTTCATTGATTTGATGGAGTTTTTTTTTTGTGTTTGTTGAAGTAGCGAAATACGAAAAGTAAAAATATTTCTTACAATATTACTATTAAATATTTTCACAAAAAGACCCACAAAAACATCTATCAGCAAAGTGGGATACCAAGAAGCAAAAAGGGAAGTGCCACTTTTACAAAAAACTAAAAGTCAATTACTTATAAAGAAAAAAAAAGAAAAAAAATTGAAAAGTGGGACACATATATTCAAGCTAAATACTATTTTTTTAATTAATACCTAGATTTAATTGGATTGTACCATAAAAAATAGACCATTTTAATTCGATAATTTCTAGTAAATAACCTTGAAAAATTGATTGGCGACTTTTAGATAAGATCCATAAACAAAAAGGCAGACACAGAGGTCTGCCCCTACAAATTGATAACGTTCAAAAGTGTATTAATTTTCATTTCTGTTTCTATCCATTCTTTTTCTGGATTAGAATCTTCAGTAATGCCTGCACCTGCATAAAAGGTTGCCAAGTCGCCTTGAATTTTCATAGTTCTGAGATTTACAAATACTTGATTCTGGTATTTAAAATTTATTGGACCAATATAACCGCTATACAAATCTCTACTATAACCTTCATACTTTTCAATAAACTGTTTACTTTCATCCAAAGGCATACCGCAAACCGCCGAAGTTGGGTGCAATAAATGTAACATTGTACTGGCAAGATTAGCAATTCCAATACTTTTGGTATCCACTGTATAATCTGTTCTGAGGTGTAAAAGATTACCAGCTTTTACAGTTTTAGGCCCATTTTCAACAAATTCCCTTAATCGTATTTTTTTAAAACTGTCAATAATATATCTGCTCACCAAGGCTTGCTCTTCAATTTCTTTCTGCGACCAACGTGCATCTGTTTCTGCAATGGCATTACCATTGGAATCTATTGCCGACTGCGTGCCTGCTAAAGACATTGTTTTGAATACCCCATCTGAACCTAAACTTACCAATATCTCAGGTGTAGCCCCCAACCAAAAAGTTTCGGTTTCTGCCAAATATATCAACGATACAAATGCTGAAGGATAAGCCTTACTCAACTTATTAAAAGATTGTAAAGGGCAAAAATCTTTGCGTATTATACCTTTTTTTTGCCTTGACAATACCACCTTTTTCATTCCTCCTTCGTTGATACAAGCTACAGCCAATTTTACTTTTTCAATAAAATTCAATTTGCGTTCTTCATCTTTTATGAAAGCAATGGGAGCTATTTTTTTTGAAATTAAAACAAAGGGTTCGATAATAGATTCTTTTATTTTATTCAAAATAGCGATATCATCACAAATTATTTCATCTAAAAAATGAGCTTTATTGAAAGTTGCTTGAAAATTTGCATTGATAAAAGAAGCATCGCCTTTGAAATCGCACATCACAAATCCAGGCTTGGAACTTTCGATATTCAATTGAGAAACTTTACTGATGGGTTTATGGTCTGCTATCAAATAACTCTGTTCAGAATTGGGCAAACTCCAAACAGCTATGTTCATATTATTAGCCTTTAGCACAGACCATAATTGATCTAAAGACATTTTTTCGAGTGAGGTTTTTATTTCTTCTACTGTAATCATCGCATTGCAACCACTTGTTTATTTTCAAAAGCATTTTCCGATTTTACCTGCAAAACCAATTTCAAACAACAACATATCCCTTTTATATTTTTCTTTTTTTAATCACAGCTGTAGTAATTCTACTTACACAAAGTAGTTCACCAGCCTCATTGGTAATTTTTATTTCCCAAACATGTAATGTTTTACCAATTTTCAATGGCACACACTTTCCTGTCACTATGCCAGTGCTTGCAGACTTTAGATGATTGGCGTTTATCTCCACTCCTACTATCGACTGTTCATCTAAATTTTCGAGCTTAGTAAGACTGGCAACACTACCTAACGTTTCTGCCAAAGCTACAGACGCTCCACCATGCAAAAACCCCATTGGTTGCACAGTTCTATGATCTACTGGCATAGTGGCAACCAAATAATCGTCAGTAAGTTCGGTAAATTTCATCCCCAAATGCCCAGATAAAGTACCTTGACTAAAACTATTTAAAATTTCTAAAGTGAGCATTGAATTTCTTTTTTAATTATTTGCTAACAACAATATCAATAAATCTTTTTTTAATTCTATTTTTGTCAAAAAAATATCAACAAACATTGTACATTTCAAGTTACAACCAATATTTATGAGTTCACAAAAAAAGGTAATTTATTTAATCAGACACGGAGAAACCGATTTCAACAAAATGGGTGTGGTTCAAGGAAGCGGTATAGACTCTGAGTTGAACGAAACTGGATTATTACAAGCGAATGCTTTTTTTCAAAAATATAAAGATATTGCATTCGACAAAATTTATACTTCCAAACTAAAAAGAACTCATCAATCTGTAAAACAGTTTATAGATGCTGGTTTTGTTTGGGAACAACATGAGGGTTTAAACGAAATAAGCTGGGGAAACAAAGAAGGTAAAATACCCAATGACATTGACAATTTATATTACAAAAGTTTGATAGAAAGCTGGGCAAGTGGCGACATTAACAAACGCTCTGAAGAAGGCGAAAGCCCTATGGATGTTGTAAAAAGACAAATACCTGTTTTTGACTTGATACTTTCTAGAAAAGATGAAAATACAATTTTAGTAGCAATGCACGGCAGAGCTATAAGGATATTGCTTACACATCTTTTGGAAAACGACTTAAAAAACATGGACAGCTACGAGCATGCAAATCTTTGCTTGTACAAGCTATTGTACAACTACGACAACAATAGTTATGAAGTAGAGTTAAGCAATGACGTTAGCCATCTTGCTGATATCGAGCTTTAAAACTTAGGGCAAGACATTTCTTTTTTACGACGTCTACGGTTAGGTTTTTTCTCTAAATAATTGTCGAAAGTATAAGAAAGCGACACTTCATGAGAGCCACCACTGCTTGCACCCAAAGTAGAAACGGTAAGGTCATAGCTATAGCCCATTGAAAAATTATCCATTTTATAACCCAACAAAAATATTGCAGCATCTTGTAAAGGTATTTTTTGATACGTCTTCAAAGGAATACCTCTATACCATGCACCCAATACCATCGGAGAATATGTTAGGTACATACCCAAATCTAATTGTTCGTATGGACCTTGTCTTTTGTACATAAAAGCTGGAGTTAAACTTTTTTCTCTTTCTGCATTACCTCTTACACCATTCCCCAAAGAATAGTCAGCTAAAGCTATTCTGTAACCACCTTGCACGCCTAATCTCATTGGCAACTTTGCGTCTACTGCTTTACTAAATGCTTGATTGGGTTGATTGATGTTATGAGCAGAAACTCCAAACCAAAATTTATCTGAATAAACGATTCCGCCTCCTGAGAAATTAACATAACTAAAACTAGGATTCAAGCTTTGTCCTAAAGGATCGTTAGTTTTAGAAAACTTATCTGTAGCCAAAAAATTATTTAGTTGATCTCCAAAAATCTTACCGTCTAAGCTTATAGACCTATTTACATAAGAAGCTTGCATACCTAAATTTGCAGAAAGGCTTTCGCTAAGTTTCAGATGGTAAGCATACAAACCACTTATAGAAGTGGTAGTAAGATCAGAAAATTGTTTATCATTAGTAAACAGTACGCCAACGCCACTATTTATTTGATCTATATAAGTATCAGCAGAAAGCGATGAAGTAACATAATTGGCCCCTATTGCCGCCCATTGATTACGATAATTCAGGTTCAACCTTGTACTCATAGCAGAACCCGTAAATGCAGGGTTAAGATACAATGGTGCCGCATAAAAT
>JAGNSI010000131.1 GCA_017988135.1 Pseudarcicella sp. | reverse complement strand
CAATTCCGTTTATACCTGTTGGCCTTGGACTTATATCAGTATGTTTACCTACATAAAACACATTATCCCCATTTGCAATTGCAGTTTTAAAGTCGTCTATGCTTCTTATAAAACGATTCCCCACTCCCTTAACCCCCTACAAAAAGCTTTTACCCCTTCAATACTCGCCATTTTGTACACCAAAGAGCGATAAATATTACCGAAAAAAAGTAAATCAAATTGCGGGTATCTATCAAACCTTTACTTAAAGATTCATATTGATAGTCGAGCCCTATTTTTGAAATGATATACGACAGGCTACCCATTATACTCAAACTTGCAATTTGGGCTATGGCGTAATACAAAAAAAGACATATAACAAACGAAACCACAAATGCAACAGCCTGATTATCTGTCAATGAAGACGAAAAAATACCTATTGAGGCAAATACACACCCCAAAAGAAATAAACCCAAATAGGAACTGCATGTAGCTGCAACATCTATATTTCCAACTGGATTTCCCATTTGATATATAGAGTAAAAATAAAATAAAGTAGGCAATAATGATATAAATATCAACAAACATGCTGCTAAATACTTACCAAGTATAATATCCCAAACAGAAATTGGTTTGGTAAAAAGTAACTCCATGGTACCTGATTTTTTCTCTTCAGAAAACATTTTCATGGTAATAGCTGGTATCAAAAATAAATACACAAAAGGAGCAACCTGAAAAAAATTATACATATCTGCTACTCCAGCACCAAAAAAATCGCTAAAACTCCAAAAATAAACCCCACATAAAGTCAAAAAAACACCTATAATGATATAGCCTACTAATGACCCTAAAAACGAGCCTATTTCTTTTTTAAAAATCTGAAACATAAGTAAATATTATTTTAAGATTTATTTTTTCTTAAGAAAAGTGACAATAATAATGATATAAAAAAGCCAAAAAATACACCGATACCCAAATAAATGATAATCATAAAACTTGGTTGGTATAACATAGATACCTTTTGAAGCTCGTATTCAATTATAGCACTAGACTTTCCCTGTAAAATTAGTTGTTCACGATAATGGTTTATTTTACTATTAATCAAAGTATTATCTAAATATTTCAAGAAAAAATAATTGTATATACCAAAAAAAATACCCCAAATTGCACTTGTAGCTAATCCACATGCTATAGCTTGGCTTATAGTCAATCCGCCACTATTATTTCTTCTAAAATTCAGTAAGGCATTTGCTATAGTATAAACAAGCCAAACAATATTAAAAACAAAAATACTGTTTTCTGCAGTTGTTCCACTGGTTTCTTTTACTTTCAAAAAATGTAAAATCAAAGCTATTGCAACAGATATTACTGAAGCTATCATTCCCCATTTTAGGGCTATTTGTGTGGTTGTACTACTTTTTTGATTAATCATTTATTAAAACTATTTCTTAATATATCCTCTTCTAAAATACAACGATGCCATAAGTATTGGTATAAAAGCAAGCACCATTTTTTGAGATATTTCGTCGCTTGCTATACTGTTTGGTGTAATTTGTGGTATGTTTTTTAGAAAATTATCGTAGTATGCTTGACCATCTTGCAATATTATGTTTGACTTTTGCTTGGTAAATTCTGTTGTAATTGCACTTATATATTGTTTCACTATTTCCCAGTCAGACTGGCTTGCAAACCAATACAAAAACGATGCTGTAACGCAAGAAGCTACAAAATTGGTAAATGTACCCATTAAAAAACCTTCCCAAAACGACAATGCGCCGTCTGTGTTTGATTTTTTTAAATAATAAATCGCTAGTACTATAAAAAAAATATTAAAAACCAAAGCTGGAAATTTTTTACCGCCCAATGGTATTATATGAAAATAATTATTGAGCACCAAGCAATAGATTATGTTAAATATAGCAGCTATAAAACCTGACAATACGCCTATTCTAAAGAAATTAATCATTTAATTATTAGATATTACGATACAATTTACCTTTGTTTACTACCGCCCATACTTTACCTTTCAGAGTAGTACCAATAAAAGGTGAATTTTTTGACTTTGATAAAATATTTTTCAAACTATACTCCCATTCTGTCTCGGTATCAAAAACTGTCAAATTAGCCTTTTGTCCCACTGCTATTAAAGTTTTTTCTAAATTTAATATTTTGCGTGGCTGTGTAGTGATTTTTGAAACAATATCAATCGTAGATACTTGCAACTTTTCTTTATATGTATTAAAGACAGCAAACAATGTTTCTAAACCAATAACGCCAAATTCTGCCAAATCAAATTCTAATTTCTTAGACTCTTCGTCTTGAGGGTGATGATCCGAAACTATTACATCTATTGTATTATCTGCCAAACCTTCCCAAAGTGCTTCTTGGTCATTTTTTGACCTGAAAGGAGGATATACTTTAAGAGATGTATCAAAACTATCTAAATCGGTATCAGTAAATATCAATTGATGTATAGCCACATCACAGCTTACAGGAAGTCCATTGGCTTTTGCTTTTCTAATCATTTCAACCGATTTTTGGGTAGAAATGCACGAAAAATGCAATAATGATTTTCCAGTTTTTTGAGCTACATATGTTGCATTGTCTAGAAAATATTTCAGTAGATTCAAGTTTCGAGCTACAAACATTTCTTCAGCTATACTCGGAAATCCTTTCATTCCCAGCATAGTAGAAGTAAAACCTTCGTGCAACTGTCCGTATTTAGACAGACTTTCTTCTTGTGATGTATCTATTAATACTCCTTCAAATTGTGAAATATATTGTAGTGTTTTTACAAAAATATCTGCGTTCTGAATAGCATGTTCACCGTCTGTAAATGCTACCGCACCCGCTTTATTTAAGTCGAGCATTTCGGTAAAATCTTTACCTTGGCAATCAATCGTAACCGCTGCCATTGGAAAAAAATCTACTAACTGATTCTGAGAAAATTGCCTCAAATAATTGACGCTTTCTTTGGTTTGTATAACAGGATTGGTATTGGGAAGCAAAGCAATCTGGGTAAAACCACCAGACATTGCAGCATTAGACATACTTAATAAGTCTTCTTTGTGCTCATAACCAGGTTCTTTGGCATGTACACGCATATCTAACCAGCCATCTGAAACACATAGATTGGAGCCTTCTATTGTTTCAAAATCTGCCTCAGGCTCTATATAATCTGATATGGCAGTAATGAAACCATTTTCTATTAAAATATCTTTTGTTTGTCCGAAATATTCTGAAGTCTCAGATACTATTTTAACCGAAGAAAATAAAATTTTCATTCTTTTTTCAATTGTCTATCTAATGTATAAAATCAACTAAATAAAAGCCTGTAAAAGACTCAAAAAAAAGCCCTGAATTCAGGGCTTTGAAGAATAAAGATTAGCCAATCAGCGCTTTGTAACTAGCGGCATCCAAAAGTTCAGCAACTGTTTCAGGGTTACTTACTTTCATTTTTATCATCCAGCCTTCTCCGTAAGGATCATTATTCACCAATTCAGGTGCATTTTCTAAAGCTTCGTTTACTTCTAATATTTCGCCAGATACTGGCAAAAACAAATCTGAAACAGTTTTTACAGCTTCCACACTGCCAAATACTTCGTCTGCTTGTAGTGTTTCACCTATAGTTTCTATTTCTACATACACGATATCACCTAATTCACTTTGTGCAAAATGGGTAATTCCTATGGTAGCTATGTCGCCATCAAGCTTTATCCATTCGTGTTCTTTGGTATATTTTAGTTCTGCTGGTATATTACTCATCGTGCTTTTTTATTTTAAAAATTAGAAGTTTTTACTATTCTACAAATTTCCACAAAATGTTTTTGAATTACAAATGACATTTCTGGTTTGGAATTTATTTTTTAATCACTTTTACTTCTATTCTTCTATTTTTTTGTTTTCCTTCTTCTGTGTCGTTTGGTGCTATTGGATTAAAAGGACCTTTTCCGTCCATATCTATTCTATTTCTATCAATACCATTCAATACCAACAATGAACGTACTTCTACTGCTCTTTTCATTGACAGTTTTTTATTTACCAAAGTATCTCCACTATTGTCTGTGTAACCTATTAATTTTACTTGTAGTCTTTTATAGGCTTTCATTATTTTCGTAAAATCGTCTACCGTTTTTTGAGAACCTTCTATCAAATTTGAGGTATTCATTTCGAAGTTCAAATTATCCATTATTATGGTTTTCAAAGGCTTAGAAGTAGAATCTTGTAGGTATTTTACAAAATTATAATTAAATGTACCTTCAGTCACATCTATGCTTTCGCCATCTGGAAGCGACAAGCTAACTTCCTTAGGTGCTGCACTTTCAGAAGTTGCTGCAGTGGTTGTGTCAGCATTAGCAATTGCGGAAGAATCTATTTTTGTTACGCTTGAATCTATTTTTGTTTGAATAGTATCAGCAACTTCTACGTAATTAGTTTTGGTAAGGTTGCTCCAGTCATAGTTGTAAGCAAAGTACCCCCCCACTCCAACTACAGCAAGCGATAACACTGTTGGTAAAATCCATTTAGGAAAAGATTTTGGTTCAGAAGTGTTTTCTGAATAATCTTTTACCGAATACTTCACTTCTGGCTTCTTACTTTCTGGCTCTACTACCCTATTGGTAAACGACGTAGTTTTAGCAGGCGTTGCTGTTGGGTAAGTGATAATTTTAGCATCTTGGCTCAATATAGAAGATAAGCCAATGGTATCTACCATTTTAAATCTAAATTCTTCAGCTGTTTCGTTGATCAGCGAATCTCTTTGTTGGTATAAAAAATTGGCTATACCTTCTTTATTCAATCCCGAACGATTTATTTCACCCCCTAGTTTAGATAAAATCACAGGCATTACCAATGCCAATATAGACGTTGCCGATGAATTGCGAATACTAGAATGCTCGGAAATAATATTGGCTATCGAACTTTTTTTGTCAGGCAAAAGCATACTCACCAATGAATTGCCTTTGGTAGTAAAGTCTAAAAACGCCTCTTTAGATTGCAAAGTTGATTTCAATTGATGAATAACTTCATCATTATAATTTCCTTTACTAATAACATTGATTAACGTAGTTGCTCCAGACTCGTTGGTAGAACGTTTGATAAGACCACCCACTACAGTACAGAGCAAGCTGTCTATAGCTTTTTGAGTCTTCTGCTCGTTTTCATTTACAAGTGTAGCAATCTTAGTGACTATTTCTTCAGTAAATATTTCTTTCAGTTCTGCTAAAAGATTCATTCTTTTTGTTTTTAATTTTTAAAATCAAGATTGGTTAATAAAACAAACAAAAATACTATTATTATTCTTGTTCATTCATTCAAAGTTACAATCAAATTAGCATAAAAAAGCCTATTTACAATAAAAAAACACCTCTTTTAATAAAATTTCTTATCAAACATTTTTTTTAAATGCTAAGGCTTTACCTTTGCGTAACGGTGAATGAAATGTTTATTGAAAATTTATTTTAATTTCATAATCGAATATAGTTTTTTTAGACTAAAACAAAAAATAGCTTCATTGAAAGCAAAAAATTATATGAAAAAAGTATTGTTTATAGACCGTGACGGAACTATAATTGTGGAACCACCCATTGATTTTCAGATAGATTCGCTCGAAAAATTATCTTTTTTACCTGGTGTAATTTCTAATCTTAAAAAAATAAAAAAAGAAACAGATTTCACATTAGTAATGGTTTCAAATCAAGATGGATTAGGAACTGATTCATTTCCTGAAAATACTTTTTGGCCTGCTCAAAACAAAATGATGGAAATTCTAAATGGCGAAGAAATTACATTTGATGCCTTACATTTTGACCGTTCGTTTGAGCATGAAAACCTAAACACCCGCAAGCCAAACACAGGAATGCTCCAAGAATATTTCAATGGTGAATACGATTTGGCAAATTCTTATGTAATCGGAGACAGACTTACAGATATTAAACTTGCACAAAATCTTGGCGCAAAAGCTATTTTCATTGCAGACAATGCCCCTAGCGATGAAGACTTAAATAGCTCAACAGCTATTTCGACCAAAAATTGGGATGAAATATATGAGTTTTTGAAACTCCCCAATCGCATTGCGAAAGTAGAAAGAATCACCAAAGAAACCAATATTCAAATTGAGTTGAATTTGGACGGAAAAGGTATTTCAAACATCAAAACGGGTCTCGGTTTTTTTGACCACATGCTTGACCAGTTGGCTAAACATTCGGGTGCAGACCTTACTATTTTGGTAGATGGTGACTTACATATAGATGAGCACCATACCATTGAAGATACAGCTTTGGCTTTGGGAGAAGCTTATCTTATGGCTTTGGGTCAAAAAAAAGGAATATCTAGATACGGATTTTTATTACCAATGGACGATGTTTTGGCACAGGTTGCTATAGATTTTTCGGGTAGAAATTGGCTGGTTTGGGAAGCAAGCTTCAAAAGAGAAAAAATAGGTGAAATGCCAACTGAAATGTTTTATCATTTCTTCAAATCGTTTACCGATACTGCAAAATGCAACCTAAACATAAAAGCTGAAGGCGACAACGAGCATCATAAAATAGAAGCAATCTTTAAAGGATTTGCAAAGGCCATAAAAATGGCCGTAAAAAGAGACTTAAACGAAATGGACAACCTGCCTTCTACCAAAGGTGTGTTGTAACGATTTAATTTAAATTTAATATTGAAAAATTGATAGGAAATATTAATTTTGTAGAAACAAAAAAAACACAAACAATGGGATACTCAGGAGCAGCATTTTTTATAGTAATTATAGCCATTTCATTTGTAATAGGAGCTAAATTACAAACCATTTACAAGCAAAGAGGAAAATAATCTTTGCTATTTTGTAAAA
>JAGNSI010000028.1 GCA_017988135.1 Pseudarcicella sp. | reverse complement strand
TCAATAGCTTTACCACTTCGTCACGCTTTGCAATCATTTTTTGTGTAAACTTTTCTACACATTCTATTCTTTGTGCTACTGACATAGAAGGCCATTCGCCACGACCATTGTCGTAAGCTTTTACAGCTGCGTACAATACCTCCATCGCATCTGGAGCATCAGTGATTGGGTATGAACCAATGCGTTTTTGCTCCAATCCTTGAGCCGTATTTACATATACAGGCGACCAAACGTCTTGGGTTTTGCCATTCCATTGTCTGAGTTCTCCATTTACAAGGTACTCTTTTTGCTCGATGGGTGCTTCGAGATTAAATTCCTTAGGTATTTCGTTTTCCGAAGGAAATAGTTTTTCCAAGTTGTTTAAAGACATGTTTGTTCTTGATTTTAAATTGAATTCGGTTTTTGTAATACTGGGTCTAACCGATAATATTTTGTTTCGAGAAGTAAAGTTCAATAATTTGAATTTAAAATTTAGATTATGCAGAATAAATATTTTATTAGTTATATTTTTAAAAAGAAAAGTACCAAAAATAAAATTTCAGTAATTCATTTTGAATGATTGTTATGCTTAGAAATTTAGATTTTAAATAAGATTTTACAGGAATATTATTTTTATTGAATAAGAAAAGTTAAATTTATTTATTAAAAAAGCATATTTAAATTAGTTTAATTGTTTTTTTCTTTAAATTTGTTTATCACTTTAATCCAAATCACTCAAAATCATGAGAAAAATTTTATTGCATTTATTGTTTTTATCTTTGATTATCAGTTCCGGGCGAACTTTTGGTCAAACACTCACGTATGATGTTCCGCAAACATTTGACGATCCTCAGTTTCCGACACATGCTGGTACAGCTACTCCAGTAACGCTTACTCCTTGGGGAGATTTTTTGTACAAAAGATGTAATAATCAATCTGGATATGATCCTACATTTACAGGTTTAAATGCTACAACAAAGGGTGTGCAGCTCCAAAGTAATAACACTAATAAAGGTATTTTGGTTTTACCAGCAATGCCTAATGGTATAGGTAAAATAACATTTAGATATAAAAATAACGCTGTAAATGGTTCGAACAGAATTTTAAATGTTTATAACAATATTTCTGATACTATTCTTACAACTCCAGTAACTACTTTTGAATCAATAGCATATCCAATACAATTGAATGCTGACCAATGGAAAGAAGGAACTATTGATATTAACAATCCTTCACCTACAAACAGAATAACATTTGTAATTTCCTTTGGAAATTTTATAATAGATAATTTAACAGTAACACCAGCATCTAATGTGCCTGTTGCTACTTTAGTGATTTCTCCACAATCACTTTCGTTTATTCAAACTTCGCCAGCAACAGCAAGTCCCTCTAAATCTTTCACTGTTTCAGGCTCTACTTTGAGTGCAGATGTTGTATTGACTGCTCCTGATAAATTTGAGATTTCACTTGACTCATTAACTGGTTTCGTTAAAACTTTAACTTTAGCTAAAACAGGTACTGATTTAGCAAGTAAAAAAGTATTTGCTCGTTCAAATGGATCAGATTTAGGTGCTTTCAATGGAGCACTTTCAATAGTTTCTGGTACAACTTCAAAAAACTTGAATTTGTTGAGTGCAAATCCAATTTCTTTTTTTTATAAAGGTACTGGCAAATTAAACAAAGTATCTAGCTGGGGTAAAAATGCAGATGGTTCAGGAGATGCTCCATTAAATTTCATAACTCCAGCTCAATTGTTTACGATAACTAATAGTATTTCAGTTGTAAACGATTCTGTTTGGACTGTGGCTGGTGCAAACTCTAAAATTATTATTGGTTCTTCATCACAACCTGCAGTAAAATTATCAACATCTGCACCTTTATCTGCTTCAGGTCCATATGCAAATATTGTAGGCACTATAGAAATAGCAGCAGCTTCATCAGGAAGTAATACTTTGGTGTTGGAAGATACTAGAAACTTACCTACGTTCGGGATGCTTGCAGCAAGTTCTACTGTTCAAATAAGAGCTACTCCTTTAAATAATTTGGCCGGAACAGTAACTTTTGGCAATTTAGTTGTTAGTAACGGTGCTCGTTTTACAGTAGCAAACAAACCTTCAGTTGCAACATCTATTTTAGTAGAAGAAAATTCTACATTAAATTTAAATGGAGCAACAAATTATTTTATTATGGCTCCAACTGCCAAAGCTGATATAAAAGGTACTTTTGTTAACAGGTCAAATGTTTTTTCTAGTATAAATACACCAGTTATTGGTGATGATTTAGGAGGAGGTATACAATTTACAGGTTCTTCTGCAGCTGGTTTGAAACTTTTTCCAACATCATTGATTGAATTTCCAAGAGCTAATGTTGCTTTAGCTCCTCAAACTATCGACTCTAGAACAGATTATGCTAAAATTAAAGTAAGTGGTTTTACCAAAGTATTGACTGGTAATGTTACTTTATCTGATTCATTATTGTTGCCAAGTGGAACATCTTCTACAAAAGTCATCTTAGCGGGTTTTAATTTGAAAGCTAAAGCTGTAAGTGCTTCAAATGGAACTTCATATATTGTAACAAACGGTGGTGGTACTTTCTCTTTACCGTCTAGTGGTGCTAATAATATTACTACTTTCCCTATTGGTGGAATAGTTGATACTGACACTTTGTATAATCCAGCAATTTTGACACACAATGGTTCTGCAAATACTTTTGCGGCTAGCGTATCTAAAGGTACAATTTGTAAAGCTGCCGAAGTGAAAAGTTTGAAAAAAGCATGGAATATCACGCCAACTACTGCTTTGAAAGCTGGCGAAAACGTAGAAGTAAAATTACAATGGAATGAAAAAGACCAAAATGCAGAATTTGTTAATGCTCAATCGGCAATCATTCACTGCCCTACAGTAGGTGCGGTAGCTGATTTGGCTGGTATCAAAGGAGCTCCTGTAGCTGGTTCTTTAGCTGGAACTTATGTTCATACTTTATCAGGTGTTACTTCTTTATCTCCATTTGGAATAACTTCTGATGTGCCTGTAATTAGTGCTCCAAGAATTGCTGTTAATCGCACTATTTGCAAAGGTCAAAAAATTACTGTAGGTGGTGTAGATTATACTACTCCTCAGGTCGATAAACAAATAGATTTAGTGAAGAAAGCAGGTGGAGATAGTTTGATTTTGTTTAATTTAACGGTAAAAGAAACAAATTTCGACTTAACAAAAACAATATGTTTTGGGTCTAACCTTAAAGTGGGAGATTCTACATTTACTAAAACAGGAAATTATTCTGTTAAAATTAGCAGAGCAAATGCTTGTGATAGTATAGTGGCCGTGAAATTAACAGTATTAGCTCAACAACAAGCTACTCCTATCAATAGAACGATTTGTTTTGGTCAAACGTTTGCATTCGATGGTAAAACTTTAACTACTGCTGGACTTTATACTGCAACTTTCAGAAATAAAAATGGTTGTGATAGTGTTGTGAATTTAACATTGACTATAGCTCCTGAATTGAAAGCAACTGTTGCATCAGATAATAAGACGCTAACTGCACAAGAAACTGCTGGAAATACTTATCAGTGGGTAAGTTGTGCAGCTAATGGAACCAATGTAACTGGTGCAACTGCTAAAACTTTTACACCAACAATAGGTGGTAGCTACAAAGTGGTTATTACTAATGGTACTTGTACTGCTACATCTACTTGTTCTGAAATTAAAATTGTTACAGGAAATGAAGTAGTAATAGAATTGGCTAAAAACGTATTGGTAAATCCTAATCCAATAGTTTCAAATGGTAAATTAACTATTTCATATCCTTCAAACGAACAAGTAAATGCTTTGTCTGTTTTGGGAATGAATGGTCAATTTATTTCTAACTTGAAAGTTGTAAAAGAAGCTTCTAATAAAGTAAGTGCTATTTTACCATCAATGGAAAAAGGAAACTACTTGATGAATATCAAATTCAAAAAAGGTACAGTTGTTAAAAAGATTTCTGTAAAATAATTTTTATTGAAATATTTAATTATCAAAAAAGCCGTTCTATTTGAACGGCTTTTTTGATATCGTTAAAGCTGTAAAATATGATAGTTCATTACAAACGGCTTTTTTTATAAAATTAGATTTTATTTTTACATTTAATCCTGAAAATAATTTATCATCTATATAGAATTTACTTTTAATAGAAACTCACGACGAATTTTATTGATTAAAAATTTCTTTTGACTTGTAAAACTTTCTTCACTCATTTGCTCAAATATTAACTTTAAACTGTTGAATAAAGTTGGATTTGATGCTAAGAAAATGGTAGCATTGATATTTTTTTTCTCTAAGTATTCTTCAAAAATCATATTACATTTCATAAAAATAGTACATTGCAAAATTAACAATATTTATCATAAACCTAGTTCTTTGTTTTTTTCTTAAATTGCGAATATTTTATCGCATTGCTTCTAGCAATCAATTACCTAAATTTATCTTAAATGATTCTATTTTGGCGTTTTGCTGCAGATTTTATTCTTACATATAGGCGTTCCTTACTCTTTTTACTGGCAATTATCATAGGGATTCTATTGTTTTTTGCAGTTAAAATAAAGATTTCCAATGAACTACCTAAGATTTTGCCTAACTCTGATGAAAGGTTTCAGCTTTATGAATCATTCAAAAAAACATTCGGAGAAGATGGCTCTGTATTAGTGCTAGGGTTGGAGTCTGAAAAAATGAAAACTATCGATTTGTATCAAAAATGGCAAATATTAGCGGATAGTATTCAGCATTTTGATGGAATTGATAAAGTTATTTTTAGTGGAAATTTACCTCATGTTTTCAAAGACGATTCGCTACTTGTTTTCAAAACAAAGCCACTTCTTGGTCATCTTGCTCAAAACCAAAGCGATGTAGACACCGTTTTTTCTCAATTACATGATTTGCCAGTTTACCAAAATGTCATTTTAGATTCATCAGAGAATGTACATTTGATGCTGGTTAGTTTTGATAAAAAGTCTATAAATGACAAAAAAAGAATTGTGCTTGTTAATAAAATCAAATCCATAATGGTGGATTTTGAAAAAGTCAATCAAGTAGATCTTCATGTATCTGGTATGCCTTTTATCCGTACAGAAATGACTGCTCAAATTTCTAATGAGCTGGCAATGTTTCTAATTTTGGCGATTTTGGTTACTACCATTATAATGGTGTTGTTTTTTAGGAATGCTGTAGTAATGTTTACTTCGCTAGGGGTAGTTTTAATAGGTATTATTTCTTCGTTGGGCATTGTTTCTTTATTAGGCTTTAAAGTGACCATTATTTCAGGGTTGATTCCACCTTTAGTTGTGGTAATTGGTGTGCCGAATATAATTTTTTTATTGAATAAATACCATGAAGAGTTTATTAAAACGGGTGATAAATTAACTTCTTTACGTGTTGCTATTTCCAAAATTGGACCTACACTTTTTTTAGCAAACGTAACTACTACTATAGGCTTTGGCGTATTTGCTTTTACTGGAAGTGTTTTTCTGAAAGAATTTGGCGTAGTAGCTGCAATCAATATTATGCTAACTTACATTGTTACTATGATATTGGTTCCAATAGTAATGAGCTATTCTAAAGAACCTGTTCTTACTAAATCTAAGTTATCTGAAAATAGCAAAATTGCCTATATGTTGATTTCTATAGAAAAGTTAGTTTTTAAAAATAGGACAAAAGTGTATTTGGCAGTATTAGCTATTTTGATTTTGATGATTTTTGGAATTTCTAAAATTAAATCTATTGGATATATAGTAGATGATTTGGTTGAAGATAATCCCATATTGGTAGATTTAAGATTTATTGAAAAGCATTTTAAAGGTGTAATGCCATTTGAGATAGCTATAGATACTTATGAAAGTGGGAGAGTAAATACCCCAGAATTGCTGACAAAAATCAAAAAGTTAGAAAAGCAATTAAAAGAAATACCAGAACTTACCAAGCCACTGTCGATAGTTACAGTTGCAAAATATGCTTATCAAGCTTATAGGGGTGGTAATCCAAAATATTTTGTGCTTCCTGGAATAGATGAATTGTCTAAACTAAAAGCTTATGGAGGAACTTTGAAAGATAAACAAAGTATCTCTAAAGGTCTTGTAGATAGTACTTCACGATATACCCGTGTAAGTTGCCAAATAGCAGATTGTGGTACAGTTCGTACCAATGAAATAATTAGAAACTTACAGCCTAAAATTGATACTATTTTTAATTTCAATTCGGAAACCAATGAATTGTATAAAAAAGGTGACTTACGTGGCTATGATGCTAGAGTTACTGGAAATAGTGTGATATATGCTTGGCAAAACGATTTTTTACAATCTAATTTAATTGAAAGTACCTTTCAAGCAATTTTTTTAATTTGTTTGGTGATGGCATTTTTGTTTCGTTCTTGGAAAATGGTAGTGATTTCTACTATACCTAGTTTAATACCTTTGGTGATTACGGCTGGATTGATGGGCTTTTTTGACATACATTTGAAATATTCTACCATTCTTATTTTTTCTATTGCCTTTGGTATTTCATCAGACGGTACTATTTATTTCTTGACTAGGTATAAAGATGAACTTTTGAATAATAAGAAAACGGTACAACAGGCCATTTCTTCTACTATTCTCAATACTGGTGTGTCTATGTTTTATACAGCAATAGTATTGTTTGCAGGTTTTTTTATTTTTGCTGCTTCTACTTTTAAAGGAACACAGTCTTTGGGGATTTTGGTTTCGATAACATTGCTGATGGCTATGTTTTGCAATTTGTTACTTTTGCCAGCTTTTTTGATGACGTTAAATAAAAAAGAAAGTTTAAAATTAATATAATTCTTTAAGAAGTGTAGATGGGTAGTAGTAGGCGTATTTTTGGAAGACAATTTTGGTTGCTTTGTTTGAGTAATTTCTTGTTTTGTGCTAGTTTTCAGATGATTATTCCTGAGTTGCCAGATTATTTATCAAAACTGGGTGGGCACGATTATATTGGTTATATCATAGCACTTTTTACTTTATCCGCAGGTTTGGCTCGCCCATTTTCTGGAAAAATTACCGATACTTTGGGGCGAATTCCAGTTATGGCATTTGGTTCTTTGGTTTGTTTTGTGATAGGAATTGCGTATCCTAATGTTCATTCTGTTGCGGGTTTTCTTTTTTTGCGTTTGATTCATGGTTTTTCTACAGGAACTAAGCCTACTGGCACTGCAGCTTATGTGGCTGATATTATTCCTGCCGAAAAAAGAGGAGAAGCTCAAGGTACTTTGGGTATTTTTACTGCCATAGGAATGTCTATTGGTCCAGTTTTAGGTGGTTTATTGGTTCAATTTATGTCTATTGATGTATTGTTTTATGTGTCTTCTATATTTGCATTGTTGTCTATTTTGATACTTTTCAATATGAAAGAGACATTGAAGCCTGAATCTAAGAAGCCTTTTTCATTTAAACTTTTTTACTTAAAATGGGAAGATATTTTTGAGGTTAAAGTTTTACCAGCTTTCATTGCTTGTTTTTTAGTTTCTTTCTCAACGGGTGTTATTCTTACACTTTCGCCCGACCAGTGCGACTTCCTAGGTTTTTCGAATAAAGGCATTTTTTTTGCAATTTTTACTATTTCTTCGCTTATAGTTAGATTGTTATTTTCTAAAAGCTCAGATATTTATGGAAGAATTCCTGTTTTAATGATTTCTTTTTTTGTATTGTCTATAGCTATGTTTTTGTGTGGTATGGCTCAATCTTTAACTGTTTTTATATTGTCTGCTGTGTTGTTTGGGGTAGCTTGGGGTTTCAATACGCCTGTGCTTACGGCTTGGACTATTGATATGTCTATGCCCGACAATAGAGGAAGAGCCATTTCTACTACTTATATTGCATTAGAATTTGGAATAGGTTTTGGGGCTTTGGTAGCAGGTTATTTTTACGAAAGTTCTTTAGCGTCTGTTTTTATACCTTATTTGATCGCTTCTTTTTTTGCAGCTTTGGCTTTTGGTTATTTATATTTTTTAAATTCAAGAATTCCCAACTCGACTTTATAGTGTTATATTTATGTTTTTGAATAACACTTCAGCCCATAAGAGGTCTTCTTTTGTGGTTATTTTTATGTTTTCGTAGTTTCCTTCTATAAGATTGATTTTATAACCTAATGCTTCTACAATAGATGCATCGTCTGTGAATAAAATAGATTCTTCTTGGTCATAGGCTTTTTGTAATTGCTCAAACTGAAAAGTTTGTGGAGTTTGTATGATGTTTACACTTTTTCTGTATACAGGTTTTCCGTTTATTCTTATAGAATCTTTACTAGCAACTGCACAAACGGAGTTGCCTTTTTTTTGTGCAAATTCGTAGCTATTTATTATGGTTTCTGTGTTTACAAATGGTCTTACTGCATCGTGAATAGCTATGAGACTTTGGGTTTCTGAAATGGTTTTTATGGCATTTTTTGCAGATTGAAAACGAGTTGCACCTCCTATTACTATTTGCAGGTTTATGTTATCTAGTATGTTTTCGTGTTTTTGTTTTAGCTTTTCCCAAAGATGTAGCTGATTTTGTGGTAAAACTACTATGATAGTTAGGTTGGGTATGCTTTGGTGAAATTTTAGGATAGTTATTAATATTATTGGCAAGCCTTCGATTTCTAAAAACTGCTTTGGAATTGTGCTTGTAAGTCTAGTTCCTTGTCCTCCTGCCAATAGTATTGCATATTTTTTCATGTTTGTTTGTATTATTTAAAAAGAGGCGAAAAAATATTTTTTCGCCTCTTTTTAGGTAGTTTTTAAAGCTATTTTTGAAATTAGATTATTAGCATTGCATCGCCATAACTAAAGAATTTATATTTTTCTTTTACTGCTATTTGGTAGGCTTCTCTTATTAAATCTACACCACCAAATGCAGCTGTGGTCATCAATAAAGTAGACTCAGGCAAATGTATATTGGTTAGTAGAGCGTTTGGTATTCTGAAATCGTATGGAGGAAAAATGAATTTGTCTGTCCAGCTATCAATGGGTTTAAGATGACCATCTGCTGATACTGATGATTCTAATGACTTCATAGCTGTTGTTCCTACGGCACAAACTATTTTTTTGTCATCAATAGCAGTATTTACAAGGTCGCAAGTTTCTTGTGAGATATTGAAGCTTTCTGAGTCTGTTTTGTGTTTGGTTAAGTCTTCTACCTCTACGTTTCTGAATGTACCTAAACCGATATGCAAAGTAAGTGGAGTAAAAGATACGCCTTTTAACTCTAATCTTTTCATTATTATTTTTGAAAAGTGTAAGCCTGCTGTAGGAGCAGCTACAGCACCTATTTTGTCAGCGTATATAGTCTGAAAACGCTCTCTGTCTTCTGGTTCAGCGTTTCTCTTAAATCTAATTTCGTCTGGAAGAGGTGTTTCGCCTATTTCGTCGATAGCGTGCATTAATTTATCGTGATCACCGTCAAAAAGGAAACGAATAGTTCTTCCTCTTGATGTTGTATTATCGATTACCTCGGCTACAAGGTCGCTATCGCCAAAGTACAATTTATTGCCTACTCTTATTTTACGAGCTGGATCTACAAGTACATCCCAAAGTCTGTGTTCACGGTTGAGTTCTCTTAATAGAAATACTTCAATTTTGGCACCTGTTTTTTCTTTTTGACCGTATAATCTAGCAGGAAATACTTTGGTGTCGTTGGTTACCATTACATCTCCTTCTCCAAAATATTCTGTAATATCGCTGAACATTTTGTGTTCGATAGTTTTGGTTTTACGGTTTACAACCATCATTCTCGATTCGCCTCTGTTTTCGGATGGATGCAAAGCTATAAGGCTTTGAGGTAAATCAAATCTAAATTCTGAAAGTTTCATGCTCGGTATTTTTTGAATGTATTACAACAGGATTAATAATTTTATTAAGCTGTTATTTTACAAAGATACGATTTGGAGATAGGGCTTGTCAAGTAAAAGCGTGCTTTTATATTATTCAATTTCGAACTGAAAATTTTTTCTCGCAAAAATGTTTAGTTTAGAGCGTTTAAATTGAGAATTTGTTTTTATTGTAATGCTGTTTTAATGATTTTAAAATCAATGTTTTAGGTTGTTTTTTGGGGTGTATAATGCTTTATTTTTGATTTAAACATTATCAGAAATAGACTCTTTTTTTAGGTTTTGTTTCGAAATTCTAAATCGACAAAATCAATAAATACATATAAGTTGTTATGGTTATTATAAACTAATATTTTATAAACAAGAATAGAATTGTATTTTAAAATCCATATTTTAAAATACAATAAATTGCTCTAAAGCCATCTTTCCAGTTTATTTTTTTTCCTTCTTGGTATGTTCTTCCATAATAAGAAATTCCTACTTCGTAAATTCTTATTTCTGGTATTTTTGCGATTTTAGCTGTTATTTCTGGTTCAAATCCAAAACGTTTTTCTTTGAGAGTAATGGGTTTTATGATGTCTGCTTTGAATAATTTATAGCAGGTTTCCATGTCAGTAAGATTGAGGTTGTTGAGCATATTACTTAAGAAAGTAAGGATTTTGTTTCCTATAGTATGCCAAAAGAAGAGAATTCTATGTGGGTTTCCTCCTATAAATCTAGAGCCGTATACTACGTCGGCGTAGCCATCAACAATTGGTTTTAGCAGTTTGTTGTATTCATTGGGGTCGTACTCCAAATCAGCATCTTGTATAAGTACAAAATCTCCTTTTGCAGATTTTATACCAGTATGTATAGCTGCACCTTTGCCTTGATTATATGCGTGATTTTCTAATTGAATTAGACTAGAATTTGAATCTGATATGTATTTTTTTATAATTTCTTCGGTTGCATCTGTAGAGCAATCGTTTACTATAATTATTTCTTTTTCAATACCATTTATAAGTTGTACTTGAAGTACTTTATTTAATATTAAATGTATGGTTTTAGCTTCGTTGTAAGCTGGAATAATAATAGTTAGTTTCATTGGATTTAAAACTGTGGGTAAATAATAAAAAAACCGAAGAAGCTTCTTAAAGAAGTTCTTCGGTGCAAATTTAATTTAAATGCTGAAAATTAAATTGATAATTGAGGTTTATTTGGTGATATTTTCAAAAATCAATTCGCCCTGCTTGTCAATATCCATCATGATGATAGTATTTTGTGGGTTTATGGTTTCTTTCAGAATATATTTTGCAATTTGATTTACTACTTTTTTTTGTAAAACACGCTTGAGTGGTCTTGCTCCAAAAGCAGGGTCAAATCCCCATTCGGCTATTTTAAGAATAGCTTCGGGGCTTGATTCTAATGTGATATTTTGTTTTTTGAGCCTATTTTGTATTTCTTTAAACTGTATTTCTACTATTTTTTGAATATTTTCTATAGATAATGGTTCAAACATTACTATTTCATCTATTCTGTTTAAAAATTCTGGTCGTATGCTTTTTTTGAGTAAATCCATTACTTTATTTTTGGTTTCCTCTAATATTAAGTTGCGGTTCCAGTTTTCTATTTCTTCTATTTTTTCTTGGATAATATGACTTCCAATGTTTGAGGTTATTATCAAAATTGTATTTTTAAAATTAGCTATTCTACCTTTATTGTCTGTAAGTCTGCCTTCATCTAATACTTGCAAAAGTATGTTCCAAACATCAGGATGAGCTTTTTCTATTTCGTCGAGTAGTATTACTGAGTAAGGCTTGCGGCGTACTGCTTCGGTAAGCTGTCCGCCTTCATCGTAGCCGACATAGCCAGGAGGTGAACCTATTAGTCGGCTTACAGCATGGCGTTCTTGGTATTCAGACATATCTATGCGAACCATTGCATTGGGGTCGTTGAAAAGGTAATTTGCCAATGTTTTTGCCAGCTCCGTTTTGCCTACACCCGTGGTTCCTAAAAACAAGAAAGTACCGACAGGTTTGTTTGGGTCTTGCATTCCAGCTTTTGAGCGTCTTACTGCATCTGCCACTAGTTCTACGGCTTCCGCTTGTCCTGCCACTTTTTTGTGAAGCTCAATTTCTAAATTCAATAGCTTGTCTTTATCGCTTTGTAGCATTTTTTGTACAGGTATTCCTGTCCACTTTGCTACTACTTCAGCTATATTTTCGGGTGTAACAGTACCATAGCTTATGCCATGGGCTTGAATATTTAAATGATTGTCATTGTTTTGTTGTTCATTCAAAATGGTTTTGAGGCGATTTTCGGCTTCTATCAATTTACCATATCTGATTTCGGCTACTTTTTCGTATTCTCCGTTTCTTTCGGCTTGCTCAGAAGCAAGTTTTAAGTTTTCTATGTTTTCTTTTTCTTTGCGTATTTGATCTATAATGCTTTTTTCGGCTTGCCATTTTGTTTGGAGCAAGTTGAAGTTTTCGTTGAGCTGTTTTAGTTCAAGATTTATTGCAGCTTCCCTTTCTTTATTGTTTTCACGTTTTATAGCTTCTTTTTCTATTTCATATTGCATTATTTTTCGTTTTACATTGTCAATTTCTTCTGGCACAGAATCTAGCTCTAGCCTTAATTTGGCAGCAGCTTCATCGATCAAATCTATGGCTTTGTCGGGTAAAAATCTATCTGTAATGTATCTGTTTGATAGCTCTGCAGCTGCTATAACAGCATCGTCTTGAATGGTAATACCGTGATGTATTTCGTATTTTTCTTTGATTCCTCTGAGAATCGAAATGGTATTGGGTACATCAGGCTCATCTACTATTATTGACTGAAAACGTCTTTCAAGAGCTTTATCTTTTTCTATGTATTTTTGGTATTCAGCCAGTGTAGTAGCTCCTATGGCGTGCAGCTCGCCTCTAGCTAAAGCTGGTTTTAATAAATTGGCGGCATCCATAGCCCCATCTCCACCTGAGCCAGCTCCAATGATAGTGTGTATTTCGTCTATAAAAAGTATTATTTCGCCATTGGCTTCTATCACTTCGGCTATCACTGCTTTTAGTCTTTCTTCAAATTCACCTTTGTATTTTGCACCTGCTATCAATAAACCCATGTCAAGCGAAAGTATGGTTTTAGACTTTAACGTTTCGGGTACATCTCCTGCTGTGATTCTTTGTGCTAGTCCTTCTATGATAGCAGTTTTTCCTACACCAGGTTCGCCAATGAGTATGGGGTTATTTTTGGTACGTCTTGAAAGTATTTGAAGTACTCGTCTTATTTCTTCGTCTCTGCCTATTACGGGGTCTATTTTGCCTTCAATAGCTATTTTATTTAGATTTTTGGCGTATTTTTCTAATGCCTGATAGGTGTTTTCCATGTTGTCGTGGGTGATTTTTTTGTTGTTTCTTAAATGTTGAATGTTTTCTAATGTCTGATCACTATTGAAGCCTAGTTCTCGTATAGCTTGTCCTATAGTGCTGCTTGAAGATATTATTGACCAAAATAGGATTTCCGTTGTTACAAAGCTATCATTCCATTCTTCAGTTTTCTTCAATGCTTTTTTTAGGCATTTTTCAGTTTCGTTTGAAAGATATGTTTGGGTGTTTTCTCCTGATATTTTTGGGTATCTGGAAATGATATCTTGCGTTTTGTTGAGTAAAGTTTCAAAAGATTTTTTTTGCTGATTACATATAAATCGGATTGATTCTGGATTTGTTTGTAAAATTGCTAACAATAAATGTCCTGTATCTACAGTTCCATGCTGTAGATTTTGTGCAATTGTTGCACTTTTTTGGATAGACTCTTGCGAACTAATACTGTATTTTGTGAAATCCATTTTGTGAAATAATATTTTATAGATTTCTCTATTCAATTTATATTCCAAATGTTATTATCGGAAATTATGGCATTTTTTAGGATTAATATTGTGTTTTTTTATGTCAAAATGTCTTGATAGTATTCATTCAAATGTGGTTGAAATAAAATTATACATTATCCTATTTTTTATCACTAATGCAAAATTTGAGAGAACATTTTTGTTTCACTAAATTAATGTTTAAAAATAAAGACGCTGTTAATGTGTTTATTAACAGCGTCTTTTGGTTGTATTTTATTGAATTTTAAGCTTACTTAATGCTTACTTTTTTGATAAATTGTTTTTCTTTGGTTGCAATTTTCACATTATAGTTTCCTGCTTTTAGATTGCTGGTTTCTATTTGTATCAATTGCTTTCCTTTATTTGCATTAATTTTTTGTTGTTTTATTAAGCTACCCAATGAATTATACCAAATTACATCAATAGTTTGATCCTGTTCTAAGTTATGTTCTAACTGTATGAACTGACCATTTTTAGCTGGAATTGGGAATAGCTTAATTTCGTTTTTAGATTCGAAATTATTGGCAATCGATCCTAATCTTGCACCTGTATTTGGCTCATTTCCCCATATACGTACACCTTTGTGATAAAGCGTTATTTTGTTTGTTTTGGTAAATGAGTTAAATATAGCAAACGAATAATCGTTGGTTTGATCGTGCGAACTCCAGCCTATTTTGTTCCACCTTAAATTGATATCTCCAGAGTTTGAGTTGGCATTTAAATTGCCAGTTGCATCTTTGAAAGATACTTCCAAATAATAGTTGTTTCCTCCAGCTGGTACAAAAGTTCCTATAACATTATTTGAGCCCAATGGTGTATAATTTATCCAAAATTCTTGTCCGGCATTTCCTTCAAGAGTATACCAGTACCTTATTTTTAGATCTTTGTAAGCAAAAGTTGCAGACGAATCGTTTACTATTCTTAATAAAGGCTCTATACTACCTGTGTTAGCTGAAGTGGTATTAGGTCTATATTCTATCGCTACTTTACTTTGTGTACTATTACCAATAGTAATCGGTGGAACTGTAATACTTACGCTAGCACTTGTTCCAGCTGTTGTCAATAAAGTTTGGTTGGCTTCGGCAAGTTGTACTTTTAAGATATGAGCACCTGACGACAAACCAGATATTGACAATGGGTTTGTGTTGTAAATTGCTCCTTTATCTAATCCATCTATAAAATAGTGATAGTTTTTACCTGCAGGTGCTATTGCCCAATTGCTTATATTTACTGATAAGTTAAATGGCTGTGATACCGTAGCATTGTTTAATGGAGATAGAATGCTAATACTTGGTAATGCAATTGGTTCTACAGTAAACGACACTGTTTTTTGAGTAACATTTAGGGTGTTGTCGGCATTTACCAATTGAAGTTTTATCTCATGTAAACCATTTGATAATTCTGACAATATTATCGGACTGGTTTTGTGAATTTTACCTTTAAGGATACCATCAATGTAATAATTCAAGCCTTTTCCTCCTATAGCCATTTCCCAGTTTTGTATGCTAAATGAAATACTCACAGGATTGTTTACTTTTGCTGCATTGGTAGGTGAAATAATATTCAAAATAGGATCCAAAACTACAACAGTTGGTACAGTAAATGAAACTGTATGCTGAGCATTGTTTAAAGTGTTATCAGCATTTACCAATTGTAGTTTTATTTCGTGAATCCCGCTTGATAATGTAGGCAACACAATACGGTTGGTATTAAATACTTTTCCTTTCAAAACGCCATCTACGTAATAATTGAGTCCTTTTCCTCCAACGGTCATATCCCAATTGCTTACACTGAAATCTAAATTTACAGGGTTATTGACAACAGAGTTGTTTGTTGGTGAGGTTATCTCCACTTTCGGGGTAGGTGCTTGAATAAAAGGAACTTCAAATTTTACAGTTTGTTGAATATTAGTCGGTGTGCCGTCTGTATTTACCAATTGTAAAGTTATCTCGTGTTTACCGAATTCTAAAGCGGGTAAAGTTATATCATTGGTGTTGAAAACTTTACCTTTCCAAACACTATCAACGTAATAACTCACTCCTTTGCCACCCACAGCCATTGTCCAGTTTCCTACACTGAATGAAATCTTCACAGGATTGAGCACTTTTGTGTCGTTTTTGGGAGTTATAATACTCAAACTTGGTAAAGCAGGTGCTGGTACAGTAAACGAAACAGACTTTTGAGTTGTATTTAACGTATTGTCAGCATTTACCAATTGCAGTTTTATTTCATGTAAACCACTAGTCAGAACAGGTAGGGCAATAGCATTGTTATTGAATACTTTACCGCCCAAAACACCATCAATGTAATAATTTAATCCTTTTCCACCCACAGCCATTGTCCAATTTTCTACACCAAATGAAACACTCACTGGATTGGCTACATTAGATCCGCTTAATGGTGAAATGATGTTTATGCTTGGTACAGCAGGTGCAGGAATTGTAAATGAAACAGATTTTTGTACTGCATTTAGAGTGTTATCAGCATTTACCAGTTGTAGTTTTATTTCATGTAAACCACTAGTCAGAACAGGTAGGGCAATAGCATTGTTGTTGAATACTTTACCTCCTAGAACACCATCAATATAGTAATTTAATCCTTTTCCACCTACAGCCATTGTCCAATTTTCTACACTAAAACCTATACTTACAGGGTTGTTAGTAACACTATTATTTAGTGGAGATTCAATATTAATTGCTGGATCTGCAGTGGCGGTATTAGAAACTGTTACTTGGATACTGTGCTTGATGCCATTTCTGATATATCCTTTGTCTGCAAGTTCTAGAGAGATAGTATGCGTACCCAAAGATAGGTTGTTGAACTGAATAGGTGTTTCTGCAGTTGTAAGACCAGCTTGTTGTCCATCTACAAAATATTGAACCTGATTGCCTCCAGCCGAAAGTGGCCAATTGTCTGTTTTAAAAGACACCTGAAAGCTTGGAAGTACAGTTGCATTGTTTTTTGGTGAAATGATTTTTATATCAGTCAAAGGTTCAAGTTGCGTATTTCCACCATAAATAGCCCAGTTTACAGCAGCATCAAATAATTTCCAGCCATCTTCTGAAAACAAGTGTAGGAAGTCTGCTCTTAATGGGAATGCTACTTTTCGAGACATTCTGTGTGAGGCTGGCGATGCCCCTGTCATTTTATCGTTACCAAAAATTAAAGCTCTTTCGCCTGCTTTTGCTATCACAATGGCATCGCCTTCTGATGGAGCACCGAAAGGTAGTTTTTGTAAAATATAATACAAAGGTACATTTCCAGTGAGTCCAGCGGCCATAGGATGCGAGCTTGCTGTAGCTGGAATACTAGCTGTGGTATACGCTGTTGGAGTATAGCCAAATTGTGTTTCGTATGAGCGACCTGTAAGTCTAAGGTGCTGATAACTAAAGGGATTCCATGATAAAACAGGCACAGATATATTGTGTGTCAATTCTTCGCCAATGGCATCAGGATTGATAGTAGAAGACATTAAAATAATATCTTGACCTATAGCATTGGTTTTTTTGACAATATTGTCATCAATTATTGTTACTTCGAAACCTTTGTCTATAAATCTATCTTCTATGATTTTATCGCCAGGGTTCAGCATGGTGTTGCCTACTACCAGTAAAGCTTTCAGTTGTCTTTTATAAGTGATTTTAGTTTCTTTAGAAATAGTGCTTGTTTTGCTATTGTTGTAAATAACTTTTGCTTGCAAAATATGTTCTCCCCATTTCAAAGGAGTAAAGGTAGCATTGAAAGGACTAGTACTACTTTCTGCAACCAGTACATCATTGTCATAATACTGAACTTTATTTATACCCGTAATAGTGGTGCTGATTGTCAAAGGTACTGCTTCTTGAATTTCTATTACACTACCATTAAGAGGTGACGAAAGCCCAAGTTCAATAGAAGTTCCCGAAGCAGTTTCGTTTCCGTCTAATTGTTGTAAATAACTAACCAGTTGATTTACTTGCACAGCAGATAAGCCAGCAGTTGAACCGTGTCCACCATTGTTTTGAGTGGTTAAAACATCATTCAATGTTTTGGCTGAGCCATCATGTAAGTAGGGAGCTGTATTCCAAACATCTAAAAGAGTAGGAGTGTCGAGACCTTTAAGTGCTTCACTTAATCTTTTTCCGCTGGTACTTTTTAAAGTTCCTACATCATGCAAAAGACCTTTTTCGCTATTTGTATAGCCTGCACCGCTGTGGCAAGAATTACATTTAAGCTGATTGAAAAGTGTTTTTCCAGCAATAGCATCGGCAGTAAGTGTGCCATCGCTAGCTTTATTTGGGCTTTGGTCAAATTTGTCTAAAGTGTTTATATAAGCACTCAAAGCATCTAATTCTGTAGAAAATCCTGCTTTTTTGCCACCCAATACTTTATTTCGTTTGCCAGAGTTGAAATCAGCATCACTCATAAAGCCTTTGCCAGCAATATGGTTTCTCATGTCGTTTTCAAAATCTTGTATTTCGTCAAAATTACCAGTCCAATGCACTAATCCTTGTCCCATTCCAGCTCTACCTTTCAATGATATGGTACTTCTAAAACCTTCGCCTCTGTCTGTAAAGTCCCAAGTTCTACCATCATGTTCATCGTTGTTATGGCATGTAGCACAGGCCAAATAACCATCCATGCCCATTCTTGGGTCTTCAGCATTATAGAAAAGTTTTTTGCCCAATAGTACTTGCGGAGTAAGTTTTTCAGATGCAACTGTTTTGACGGTTGCCAGTGTAGTTATTTCACTACTTCCGTCAGTAATCATAGAGGTTGCATCAAGCACAGAAACAGTTCTGTCCATGAAATTATTTACAAAAACCTTGTTAGTTATAGGGTCTATAGCTAAACCTTCAGGTGCAAGACCAACGTCTATTCTAGCAATTTCGTTACCATTAGCAGGGTCTAAAATGATTACTCTATTGTTTCCTTGCATGGCAACAAAAAGATGAGTTCCAAGAGGGCTAAAAGCAACAGCAGAAGGTTGTGCATGGTTGTCAATATCTATTCTTTCGGCTAAATTTTCTTTATTGGTGCTTAAATTTAAAGTCGAAATAGCGTTTCTTACTGTAGTTTCAAACGTTAGCGTATTGCCGTCTCTATTTTTTCCTCTTACTATATTGTCTTTTTTTGCTACAGTTACAGCTTTTGTGTTAGCAGGATTTATGGCTATTCCTGCCAAATAATTAGGTAACCCTCTGCTATTTGCTCCAGTATCTTCGCTGGTATTATCTAATGGTAAACCTATAGTAGATGCCAAAGCTAAAGTGCTAGTATTCAGTTTGTACACTTCGCCAGCATTATCAGGTGAAATATAACGTGTAGCTAGCAATGTGTTGCCATCACCACTTACAGCTAATGCACCTATAGTTTGAACTACAAAAGTTGAAGACGAAACTACTCGTGTTGTAGCATTTATTTTAGAAATTTTACCTGAAGCATATTCAGACACAAAACCAGTGTTGCCATCTGGACTAAAAACTACCTGCGAAGGCTGACTACCATAAGGCATAGCAATGTTTTGAATCAATTCGCCAGTGGTAGCATTCAAAACTACCAACTTGTTATCTTCTCTACAGGTAACCCAAACTTGGTTTTTGCCATCTATAGCTATACTTGATGGGTGTTGCCCAACATTTATTTCTTTTATTAAAAGATGGTTGTCTGCGTTGATAATACTTACTGAGTTGTTGTCAGCATTTATATTCCATACTTTTCTACGTGCAGCATCTACTACTATCTGGCTAGACTGTGTAGGCTTGCTTTGGTTCAATACATCAACAACCAATAGTCTATTTATTTTTGTGCTAATATTTCCTGAAGCATCTTTAACCTGTAAAATGGCACTATAATTACCAGCACTTGTGTAAGTATAAGTGGTAGCATTTGATGTACTCCAAGCTGTTTTAGGAGTGCCATCGCCAAAATCCCAACGATAGCTTAAAGCGCCGCCATCAACTGTGGTCGCCGTTGCAGAAAAAGAAACAGCAGTGTTTTTTAATATAGGTGAATCGGGCAAATGTTTGAATGAACTTATCGTAGGCGGTGTACTTGGGTTTACACCACTTCCTGTAGAAAAACGATATACAGTTTCTTTTATACCATTTCCTGCCACATCTTTAATGCCGCCACCTACTAATTTTACTTCATAAGTAGTATTAGGTTTTAAAGGGTTTTTAGGGGTATAATTGATAGTATTGTAAGAGCTCGAAATCACGTATCCTTCAATGGGTGTATTGCTTCCATCTAAAGGAGTAACCTGAATAGTTTTGTCATTTATCGTAATATCGTCGAGGGTTTCATTGATTACAAAACCAATATTGCTCGAGATTGACTGATTAATAGCATTTTTTGCAGGACTATTAAAAGAAACATAAGGTGCTTTTCTGTCTAGACCTTCTTGATGTGTAAAAAAGAAACTTTCTCCTGTTCCAGACTCAGCACCACTGGCTACTAAAATATGTCCTAAAGGCACCCATTGGAAGTCAGAAAATTGCAATGGATGACCTGGAGGTGTAAATCGATGTTCCACTTTGCGGGTTTCGAGATTCACTTTTACCCCATTCAAACCACGACCAGTAAAGCCGTATTCATCTTGAAAAAACATATATCTTCCTGGTGAATCTTCAAGCTTCATTCCGAAAGCATATTTCAAATCTGTAGGATCGCTAAAATCAATAGCCACCAAATTGTTACCACCTTCGTTGCTATTGTCACCATTCATATAAATCAAATAATTACGCCATACATGCACAGTAGTAGTATACTGGTTGAAATTGCCAGAAAGTCTGTCTAAAAGTTTAGTGTTTTTAGGGTCACTAATATCATAAGCAGCAGCACCTGAGCCTGCAAAAAGCAATAAATTACCTATTCTTATTTTTAATTCTTGATTGGGTGCTGCACTGAAATCGCCTAATGAAATCAGTTGACCAGTACGCATATCGTTTATATTGTTACCATCTAGCGTAATAGGGAAAGTTTCTAAATCTTGAAAAGCATCATTTCCTTTCAAAATTGGGAAAGGAGCAGGCTTTGTCCAAGGCTTACGCATGGTCATGTTTTCTAAATCTATAAACTTGCTGTTAGAATTTTTGGTTTCAGGTACGGTGTATTCCCTGTAAAACAAGTCGCCCCATTTCCACCAACGGTGACCATTATCGCCACCCGAAACCTCATCCACTAAAAGCGGGTTTGCTGGGTTTTCTACATCCCAAACGCTGGTGTTGTCTAAAGAGTGCATGTATAAGTAACCTCTATGGTATGACAGCAATCTAGCTCCCATTTTTATATGCGAAAGAAAAGTACCTTTAGCCCAAGTTTGTGAAGTGATTTTGGGTTGTACAGGAGGTGCAAAATTCATTTTCAAACCTAAAGAAAGGCTCGAAATCAAAAGTAAAGTGCTGAATGCACCATAAATTAATTTTTTTTTGTTTTTTTTAAAATAATTGGCGTAAGAAAACGATGAAGGCAAAACCTTTGATAGATTGATTTTCATGATGTTTTTTGGAAAATATTAGGATGAAACGAAATGCTTTATTGTTTGAAATTCAAAACATTGTATATTTTCCAATGTCTATTTCGAAAATTATTTGATGCAGAACAATACTATTCTTTTTGTAAAATACTGGCATTTGATAAAATTATTAGGGATGAAAATTTACTATTTAATCTTTTAAACTTTATATTTTGTAATTTGTTTTGTTTAAGTGAAAAATTAGGGACAAAAAAATAAAATCCTATCATACAAAGCCGCTTCACCATAATTCATCATTACGGTGAAGCATTTTTGTAATATAACTCGGGATGAAAGTTAGCGTTAAAAAAACATAATTTCAGATTTTTACAATTTGGCCATAATGTAGTTGTGATATAATCATTCAAAAGAAAAAAAGCACATATTATACTTTTTATATTTTCTTTTAGATTAAGGTGAATCCAACAATTAAAATTATGGACGTAAAATTGCATAACAAAATAATTTTTGTTTGCTATTTAGTGTTACTAAATAGAATTTTTTTTTTTGAAATTATAATATTATTCATGCGTACAAACAAATAAAATTTTTGTTTGTATCTTTTTTTTATGAGTACTAATTTTTATTATAAATATAGTACGTTTGGGTAGGATTAAGTTTTATGATATTTAAAACTCATGACAAAACTATGTGATAAAATAGTACTAAACAAATTTTTTATGTAATTATTTAAAAAAAAATAAAATTCGTAAAAAAGATTATTTATACGTAAGTTTGACATTTAAATTTGTTTTTAAGCAAAACATTCAAAGTATGGCAAAGTATATAAAATTGTATTTTTTTGTGATAATTCTTTTTTCTTTTCATTTTGTTTATTCGCAAAGTATAAAGAATGAAAAAAAATATTTCAATAACCCTATTTTGCCGGGTTTTTACCCAGATCCTTCATTGTGTAGGGTAGGGGACGACTATTACATGGTCAATTCTTCATTTGAATGGTTTCCTGGTGTACCTATACATCATTCTAAAGATTTAGTAAATTGGAAACCAATAGGTTATGTATTAGATAGACCTTCGCAGCTAACTTTCAAGCCTAATATGAAAGCTTCAGCAGGGATTTGGGCGCCAACTATCAGGTATAATAATGGCGTTTTTTATGTAATTGTAACCTGTAGGCAGTGCAAAAACGATTGCAACTGCGGTGATAATTTTATGGTTACAGCTACCAATCCTGCTGGACCATGGAGCGAGCCAGTCTGGATAGATGCTTCTGTAGGAATAGATCCAAGTTTGTATTTCGAAGATGATGGTACAGTTTGGTATACAGGTGGAACTGGTGGTGCAAAACAACCAGAAAATGGTGGTCCAGAAAAATGGCCAGCCGAACATAGAATTTATATTCAACAACTCGACATCAAGACAGGCAAGCTGTTTGGCGAACGTACCATACTTACTTCTGGGCATGCCAATAATGCCAAATATGCTGAAGGACCGCATATCTATAAAAAAAACAATAAATACGTACTTTTGATAGGCGAAGGTGGAACATGGCGAAATCATGCTGTAACAGCTTTTACAAGTAATAAATTAACTGGGCCTTACATTGCCAATCAGGAAAATCCAGTGCTTACACATAGGCACTTAGGCGATAAAGTAGATATTTCCACTACAGGTCATGCTGATATAGTAGAAACCCAAAATGGCGAGTCGTGGGCAATGTTACTTGGTGTGCGAGACAGTACAGGTTATAACCAGTTGGGGAGAGAAACGTTTCTTACCAAAGTAGATTGGCAAGGCAGCAATCCTATTTTCAATAAAGGAATAGGACGTGTTTTGATGAAAGACGTAAAACCAAAACTTACTGAATATCAAGTTTCTAAAAAATCTTTTAGAGATGAATTTGATGGAGAGAAATTAGATTTTCAATGGAATTTTTTAAGGACACCACTTACGGTTTTTCATGATTTGAAATCAATTAAAGGCAGTTTGGTTATAAATCTTAAACCCGAAACGGTAAAAGAAAACGTTAATCCAGCTTTGATAGCTCGAAGAATCCAGCATTTCGACTTTACAGCAAATACCAAGCTTACTTTCAAAACAAAACATGAGAATGAAGTGGCTGGTTTAGTTTTGATTCAAAATGATAGCAGTCATTACAGAGTTGAAAAAAATAGCAAACATATTACACTTTATAAAATGTCAAAAAAAGGAAAAGAACAAATACTTTCTGTTGTTGAATTTGAGAACGAAGAAGTGGTATTGTCGTGCAAAGTAAAAGGTTTTAATATTGATTTTTATTATGGAACAGACTTGAAAACCATGAAGCCATTGGCATTAAAACAAGACACCAAAGTGCTAACATCCAATGTTGCAGGCGGATTTACTGGCCCATATATTGGGATGTACGCAAGTAGTAATGGTGTGGTTTCCAGCAATAAAGCTGTTTTTCATTGGTTCGAATACAAATATTAGTTTTTAAGATATTTTACTATCAGATTGGCTGTTTTTTCAGAAGCACCTTTGTTGCCAATTTTTTCTTTTATTGCTTTGTAATCAGTTAGTTGATGGTTTCTTTGAGTGTTGTTGAGGGTTATTTTTTTGAGTTCAACTTTTAAGTTTTCTATCGTGTAATTGTATTGTAAAAGTTCTTTTACCGCCATTTTATCAGCAATAATATTAACCAACGACACAAAAGGTATTTTAATCACCCTTTTGAAAATTTGATAACTTAGCCAGTTTCCTCTGTAACAAACCACTTGAGGTACATTAAAAAGCATGGTTTCGAGCGTTGCAGTTCCCGAAGCTACTATGGCAGCGTGTGCTACCGAAAGCAGATTGTAGGTGTCGTCATATACGATTTTTATATTTTTCTGTTGCCCAATTTTTTCGTAAAATTCATAATCAAAGTTACTTACGCCAGCCACAACAAACTCAAAGGAAAATGGATAATAAGCGGATGCAACTTCCCTAAAAATTCCCAAATT
>JAGNSI010000130.1 GCA_017988135.1 Pseudarcicella sp. | reverse complement strand
AGAACGTATAGAAGTACTAAGAGACGGTGCTGCTGCACAATATGGCTCAGACGCAATAGCTGGTGTTATCAATTTAGTATTGAAAAAATCGACAGACTTAGAGGTAACACTAAACTATGGTCAAAATTTTAGTCACGAACAAAGGGGCTACAAAGCAGGAGAATCACTAAATGGTACAAATACAGATGCATCTCTACTTGCAAGTGGCTTTTACCAAGACTGGACAAACAATACTTCTGATAAATGGCATTATGATGGACAATCTTTTATTGGAGGTATTTCAAAGGGTTTTAATATTGGCAAAGGTTTTGTAAATGCTTCTTTTCAATATTGGAGACAAGGTAAATCAAACAGGGCTGGATTAGATCCTAATTATCAGTACTTTGGTAAAACTAAAGTAGGTCAAAAGGATGTTTTTGTAACTCCAGCATTGCTAAAAACAGATACAGTTTCTCTAAACCCCAAAGAAGCAACTTTTGATCGTGAAAACTGGTGGTTTGGTAAAAGTGAACTAGATGATTATAGTGGCTTCTTAAATGCTTCTTTTCCTTTAAGTAAAACTACAGAGCTGTACGCCTTTGGAGGTTATAGCCGTAGAAATGGCTCTGGCCCATGTTTTTGGAGAAGACCAAATGTTGATAACAATGTAAGATCTATCAATCCTGATGGTTATTTACCGAATGTACGTCCAGTAAATATTGATTTTTCTGCTGCGGGAGGTGTAAAATTTAAATTGGCAAATTGGAAAGGTGATGCAAGTATAAATTACGGTCATAACAATTTTAATTTCAAAGGAATTACCCAAAATGTATCGTTAGGTGATGTAGCTGACATAGCCGACCCAGCTTTGAAAGCTAGAACTTCTTTTGATGGCGGTGGGACTAAATTTTCGCAACTTTCGGGAAATTTAGACCTTAGTAAAGAATTTCAAATAGGACTTGCAACGCCATTGAATTTGGCTGGTGGTTTTGAATATAGAACCGAAACCTATGAAATATATGCTGGCGAAAGAGCATCATATGAAAATGGTTTACAAAAAATACAAGATGGACCAAATGAAGGTAAAGTTGCACCCGTTGGTTGCCAGTGTGTGCAGGCTTTTCACAAGCTAGATGCTACTTCAAAAAGCAGACAAAATACAGCCGTATTTTTTGATGCTGAAGCCGATTTGATTAAAAATTTATCTTTTGGTTTGGCAGCTAGATTGGAAAATTATACCGATTTTGGTAGTACTTTCAATTGGAAAGCCAGTGCAAGATACGAAATACAAAAAGGATTAGCTATCAGAGGAGCTATAAGTACGGGTTTCAGAGCACCTGCTTTACAACAGCAATTTTATTCAAACAGATCATTACAAGCCACATCTTCTGGAGACCTTAGCCAAACGGGTACATTTCCTGTAGAAACGCCAATAGCAAAAATTTTGGGAGCGAAGCCTTTGAAAGCAGAAAAATCAAATAATTATTCTTTGGGTTTGACCTTTAATCGCAAAAATTTCTCTATTTCTGTAGATGCTTATAAAATCGACCTTGTAGATAGAATTATACTTTCTGAGCAGTTCGAACAAGGGAAAGAAAAACTTTCATTGCCTAGATATTTGGATACATTGGCTGGAAATAACAAAGATTTTTTAGGTATTCAGAAACTCAATTATTTTACCAATGGGTTGAATACTAGCACCAAAGGGATAGATATTACAGGAAGCTATAATTTTATTTTTTCTAGCAAACAAAACTTAAAAGTTACATTATCTGCCAATTTTACTAAAACTAAAATCACCAATGAAGCAGAAATAGGCACACCAGCAGAATTGAGTAAATATTCATCTACACCGCTTTTGGGTCATACCAACCAAGTGAGTATGGAATATGGCACACCACGTTCAGTAGTAAATGTGATATTTAACTATAATTACAAAAACTTTGGTATTACTTACCGTCCTACATATTTCGGAAAAATAATAGCATCTGAGCGTTTTGGAGGAAATAATCCTTTAAATGACCAAACTTATAAAGGTACTTTGATACATAATCTTGAAATATCTGAAAGTTTGATTAACAAAACATTAAGACTAGCACTAGGTGCAAACAACCTTTGGGATACTTATCCAGAAAAAAGATTTAAATCTATGTCTTTAGCAGGTATTTTGCCTTATTCAGGATATGTACCTTACGGATTTACAGGTCGTTATGTTTATTTGAGAGTACAATATAACTTGAAAAAATAATTACAATTAGTTTTTCATAATAAAAAAATGCTTCCATTAATATGGGAGCATTTTTTATATTCTTTGTTTTACTCCTTTCTTTTAAATATCAAAACATCATCTATGTTTTCTTTTAAAGAATAGTTTTGGGTAATATAATTGGCCAGCAAAGGCCACGATTGATAGCTTTGAGTAGCTTTGTCGTTGAGCCACATGCTGTTTTTACCTACTGCATCAACAAAAAAAGTTGGTTTATTGGCTAATAAATCTTTGTAAAATTTTGCTCTGAAAGTTTCTCTCATTTCAGAACCGAAAATACATCTATGCATGTGATTCATTGCAGTACCGTGGGGCATTTGAGTTTCAACATAATAGTTACAAGCCCAGCCCCAAACTACCAGCTCGTCATTTTCGTTATTGGATAAAAGTTTTATTTTTTTACTAACTTCTGATATTTGTGTAGAATTTTTGGGGTAGCTACTTACATAATTATTGAAATTACCTGTTTTTAGTTTTCTAAAATAAACGGTTGATATTCCCAATGCAAATATGCCCATTATACAAAAGGTTATTGTTCGTTTACTAAGTTTTGGGCTATTCAAAGACCAGGCTATTGCATAACCCAAAGGGAATATTATTAATAGAAAATAATGCACATAATTTGAGCCAGTTTTCATGATAGCAAAAAAACCCATTACAAGGCTAAAAACAATCCAGATTGGTAATGAAATGTTTGTTTGAACCTTGGATGTTCGTAAAGAACTTAAAAAACAAACTAAAGTGAACGCTAATAAGCTAATGAGTTCAGTGCTTTTTGATAAAAAAAATGGAATTCTTGTAATGTTTTCTTTTAATGTTAATCCTTTGGCATTTAACAGATTACCTTTAATGTATAAATTTATAAAATCATTTGTTATCTCATAATGAACGCATATTGCCAAAACGAATATTGGGAAAAATATCAATCCCATAGTAAGAAAAAATAATGATCTTATTTTTATTGATTTAGAAGATTGATGAACATATAAAATCCAATAACTCATAAAAAGTAATAAAGCAAATGAAAGTGGTACTATTTGCAGCTTAGCAAATGGGGTCATTCCTAGTAAAAGCCCCGTTAAGAAAATTTTGAAAGGAGCAAATTTGTTATAATTGTAAATAGAAGCAAACATAGCCAGTGCCATCATCCAAAGTGCTATTGGTAAATGTTCGCTGGTGTAGTGAACAAAGTCTTGGTTTTGGGTGAAACTATAAAAAGTGAACAATATTAAACTAGAAATAGTAGCGATTTTACGATTAAAAAAATTACTAACCGAACTATAAAAGCAAAGTAAAGAAATTATCAAGAGAAACAATCCTACTATTCGTGCAGAGGTATAATCGAAAGCTAATCCAAAATAATTGCTCAAAGTAAGAATATAGTGATCTAATGGACCAATCGTATTACCTTCTACATATTGCCAATAAATTAAATGTTTTTTTAAGGTGATGGCATGTGAAATATTTTGGCTTTCGTCAATGTCAATTTCTTTGTTGTAGCACAAAATAGGGAGTCTATTATATATTAGGAAACAAATATTTGAGAATAAATATAGTATTGAAATGTGTTTCGGTAAAGGTTTTTTATTCATCAAAACAATACCTGTACCTATCAATAAAGATAAGAAAAATATGAACCCAAAAGTTAAATATAAAATTGGAGAATTGTCAAAATTAATCTTAAACATATTTTATAAACTATTGTATATTTATTTTTCAAAGATAATATTTTTTTAAAATATATATATATAAAATTGATTAATTTTATGTTTATAAATCGTTGTTTTTCTTTGGTTTATCTGATTACTGGTTTTCTGAATTATTAACAAGAATAAATATTTACTTAGTAGTTGTGAAGATGAAAAAGATATAAAAAATGGCTGATTCTAGTTTGAATCAGCCATTTTTTTAAAAGCTTTATTTGTTGATAATTACTCGATGAGGAATTGGAGCTGAAATTTGGTTTTGGTCGAAAGCTGTTTTAACTACTTCTTGTCCAGCAAAAAATACTTTCCAATAGTTGTCTTGTGTGCTATATGGTCTGATCGCAAGAGTGACCATGCCGTCTGCAACTTTCAGTACACTCACTTCAGGTTTTGGTTCGGCTAAAACTTCTGGAATACTTTTTAAAGCAGTTATAGCAACTTCTCTAGCTTGTTCTATAGATTCGGCTGGGTCTATAGCAATAGTAATGTCTACACGAAGGCTGCCATGTGTGTTGTAGTTTACTATAGTGCCTGTAGATAAAGGACCATTTGCCAAAATAATACTTTTGTTGTCGGGCGAAAGTAAAGTAGTATTGAAGATGCCTTGTTCGGTTACAGTACCAGTTTGCCCTTGTGCCTCAATGATATCACCAATTTTGAATGGTTTGAAAAGTAACATCATAACGCCACCTGCAAAATTCCCCAAAGTGCCATTCAATGCAGAACCTACACCAACAGCCAAACCCGCTAATATTGCAGCAAATGAGGTGAGGTTTACGCCCAACATTCCAAATACTGTGAGTAATAATAGTATCGAAAGTAAGCCTTTGAGCATTGAATTGAGAAATGATTGTAGCGAAGGGTCTACAGCTCTAGCTTTCATTAAGCTACCTACAGCACTAGATACCCACTTGATAAGTATTGAACCAATAAAATAAACAAGAATAGCACCACCTAGTTTGGGTGCATAGTCAACTACTAAATCTTTGAATTTGCTTAAGTAATATGTAGAGTTATCTACAGCAGTAGTAATTTGTAAAAGCATAAGTATAGTTGTTTAAAGTGAAAATTTTATGATGTTATATTAATGATAAATTTTGGATATTCAAATTTTATTACTTCATTTTTTAATACTTACACAAATTTTAAATAGTAAATCGTTTTTAAATTGTGGTTTAAATACCAAGTAAAAATGGTTTTGAACTATTTATTTATACAAAATATTTTATTTTTCATACCATTTTTTTCTAAACCCAAAAGCTACATTTACCAAGAGTATCAGTGCTGGTACTTCAACCAAAGGCCCTATTACACCTGCAAACGCTTGTCCGCTATTGATGCCAAAAATACCAATTGCAACAGCTATAGCTAGTTCGAAATTATTGCCAGTTGCAGTGAACGAAATGGCTGTATTTTGAGCGTAATCGGCACCCATTTTTTTGCCCAACACAAAACTTGTAATAAACATGATGGTAAAATAGATAATCAGTGGAATGGCTATTTTTATCACATCAAAAGGAATTTGAACTATCATTTTTCCTTTTATACTAAACATTACCACTATTGTAAATAACAAAGCAATTAAGGTGATGGGCGAAATGAATGGCACATATTTTTGATTGAACCAGTCAATGCCGTTTTTGCTGATGAGTGCATATCTGCTCACAATTCCCAGTAAAAAAGGAATACCTAGATAAATAATTACACTTTCTGCAATCTGAGCGATAGTTATTTTTACTTCCATACCTTTTACACCAAAATAGGGTGGAAGTACTGTTATAAAAAGCCAAGCATAAATGCTGTAGAATAAGATTTGAAAAATACTGTTGAGGGCAATCAAACCAGCAGCATATTCTCTATTTCCGTCGGCGAGTTCGTTCCAAACTACCACCATGGCTATACAGCGAGCTATACCTATAAGTATTAGACCTGCAAAGTATTCTGGTTGGTCATGAAAGAAAATTACTGCTAAAATAAACATAAAAACTGGTCCAATTATCCAGTTTAAAACTAATGATAGGCTCAGTATTTTTGTGTTTTTGAATACTTCTCCCATATTTTCGTACCTGACTTTGGCAAGTGGAGGGTACATCATTAAAATTAGTCCAATTGCCAAAGGAATATTGGTAGTGCCACTTGAAAAAGACTGAATAAATGAAGATGAATCGGGAACAAAATATCCGATAGCAACTCCCAAAAACATGGCTATAAAAATCCAAAGTGTAAGGAATCTATCTAGAAAACTTAGTTTTTTTCGATTTGAAACGGGTTGGCAGTGGTTTGCACTCATTTGATTAAAGGGTGTTGATTTTTGAAAAAATGTATAAACATTCCATCGCTATTTGATTGCTACGTTCAGTGTACTTTTCGTTTTGAAGAGAAGTGCCGTCATAAGCTTTTGGGTCGTTGTAGGTTGTGCCTATACGTAACTCACATCCATTGATATGTGGGCAGTTGTCGTCTGCGTCAGAGCAAGTCATGATGGCAGCGAAGTTACTTTGAGGATTAGCTGAATTGTCAAATGTTTTTGAAAAGCACAGACTTTTTTTGTTTTCTCCAAAACTAACTTCAAATACTGGATTGCTGGTGTTTTCTTGAGCTTTTATTATAAATCCTGCATTTTTTAGTGCATTTATTGCGTTGATATTGAACGCTGTAGCTTCAGTTCCTCCAGAGTAGGTGTGTACATTGCTGATAGAATAATAGTCTGCAGCAACGGCTGCCCATACTTGACCAAGATGGCTTCTTCGAGAATTATGCGTACAGATAAAGTTGAGCTGTACGCTTTGTTTTGATGCAATTTTTTGTTTGATGTATGTTGAAATATTTTCTAAAATAGATTTTCTTTCTGCTGATATTTCTTTGAAATTGTTACTTAAAGCTTCGCAGCGTTCTTTTATTGATTGATACATTTTT
>JAGNSI010000129.1 GCA_017988135.1 Pseudarcicella sp. | reverse complement strand
ACCAAGAATTAACAAAAATTACAAACTTCAATTTCGAACAAGAAAGTAGCTCGATGCAAGACATCATTGAAAAAATGTACTTGCCCGAAAGCAAAGAAAAAGGCGTTTTCTTACAACAAGACGGCTTCCTTGACAAAGAGCTGATTCCTGTAAAAGAAATGGGCGAAGAAAACAGACCTATAAACCAAAAATGGTCTTGGGATAGAATTTTACGCTCTTGTTACATCAAACAGGCAGATGTTTTGCAAGGAATATACTTTTTTGAAGATGATTTCGACATAGAAACTATTCGTAGAAACTATGATTTTTATGAACCTTTAACCGTACATGAGTCTTCTTTAAGCCCATGTGTTCACGCTATTTTGGCTGCCAAATTAGGTGACAACGACCGTTCTTACGAATTCTACCAACGCTCTGCAAGACTAGACCTCGACGACTACAACAACGACACTGAAGACGGTTGCCACATCACCTCAATGGCTGGCACTTGGCTTGCTGTTATCAAAGGCTTTGGTGGTTTAAGGGTAAAAAATGGCATTATCAATATTCAACCTTTTGTACCTAAAGAGTGGACTTCTTTTGCTTTCAAAATACGTTTTAGAGAAAATTTATTTAATATAAAAACATCCAAAAACGAAGTAATGGTAGAAAACTTAGAAGGTCCAGCTACCAATATGATTATAAAAGGTAACAATTATACCATCAACCAAAATGGTTTTGTAAAAGTATAATACACATTCAACAAAAAATGGGTACAATTTTCAAATGTGATAATTGTACCCATTTTTATTGATTTCTAAACCGAAACTAGCCCTTTATTTTCACTATATCCACTACGGCATCTTTATTCAGAGGACCATATACATGCGGAAACAGTTGCCCATTGGAAGCCAATTCATATTTCAAATTTGCCTTAAGCTGAGCTACAGAAACATGCAACAATAAAACTTCTGGCTCATTTTCGTAAAATTTAGCCAAAGACCTTGGCACTTGTTCTATGGTTGAGCAATGAATAAAACCATCATTTTCATAATCTTGTGGAATAAAAAAATCTTGCTTTTCAAACAAATCCCAGCGTGAGGGCGTCACTAAATGATAAATCAATTCCATATCAACTATTCAAAATTTTTCTAATTTGTACACCATCTGCTTCTATTTGATTTTTGAGTGCATTTAGTCCATCAAATTTCATTTCTTCTCTTACTTTTTCTACAAATTGAAGCGTAATATTTTCACCATAAATATCTCTGTCAAAGTCAAAAATATAAACCTCAACAGTTTTAGACTGACCATCTACAGTAGGGCGTACGCCTATGTTTAGCATACCATTTAGCCATTCGGTTTTGTATAAAACTTTAACGGCATATACTCCATCGGCTGGTATTAGCTTGGCTTGCTCACGCACTTGTACATTGGCAGTAGGAAAACCAATAGTTCTACCCAGCTGCTTGCCTTTTACCACTAAACCTGATATTGAATAATGATTTCCGAGGTAATGCTTAGCCAATTTTACATCACCTTGCAATACAGCATTTCGTATTTTGGTAGAGCTAATACCTATAGAATCTATATCTTCTCTTGAGATTTCTTCAATTTCAAAACTGTATTTATGCGAATTTGCTTTTACGTTTTCAAAACTCCCCTCTCTGTTTTTTCCAAATTTATGGTCATAACCTATCACCAATTTTTTGGTTCCTATGGTATCAATTAATATTTTCTGAATAAAATTTTCTGATGATAATTCCGAAAACTCTCTTGTAAATGGTATAACTAATAAATAATCTACACCATAATTTTCTAAAAGAGCCACCTTTTCGTCCATCGTAGATAGCAATTTTATCATTTTATTATCTGAAGAAACTACCGAACGTGGGTGAGGATAAAAGGTAATCACAACCGTTTTGGCAGCTGTCTCTTGGGCTATAGCTTTCAATCTTCGTAATATTTTCTGATGTCCTTTGTGTACACCATCAAAAGTGCCAATAGTAACTACAGCATTGGGGAGTGATTGAAAATCTTCTATTCTATAAAATACTTGCATAATATTCTTTGAAATTATTCTTTTATGGTTGGGCATTTTGAGCAACAAACTGTTCTATAGTAAGTGCATCTTTCACCGAATAATCTCCTATTTTTTCTCGTCTCAATTCACTCAAATAGGCTCCAGAATTTAGCAACAAGCCAAAATCTCTTACTATACTTCGTATATAAGTTCCTTTTGAACATGAAATAGAAAATTTTATTTCTGGAAAACTATCACTTTCTATAACAAATTCATTTACAACAACTTCTCTCTTTTTTATAACTACATCTGCTTCGCCATATCCTTTTCGTGCCAACTGATAAAGTCTTTTACCATTCACTTGTATCGCCGAATAAATGGGTGGCACTTGTTCTATATTTCCAGTAAGTTGCTTTACAGCATCCAATAGCATTTCTTGAGTAATATGATTTATCTCAAAATTGGCATCAAACTCGGTTTCTAAATCTATAGATGGTGTAGTTTTTCCTAAAACCAAAGTGCCCGTATACAGTTTATCTTGTCCTTGAAAAGTATCTATTTGCTTGGTCATTTTACCTGTGCAAAGTATAAGCAAACCTGTGGCAAGTGGATCTAAAGTACCTGCATGACCTATTTTTTTGAATTTACCAGCAAATTTCAATTTCTTTACCACATCAAAAGAAGTCCATTTGAGTGGTTTATCAATCAATATCATTTTGCCCGGATCTACTACTGGTACTACCTCTGTCATAATAAAAATTGACCACCAATTGAAATACAAATGGTGGTCAAAAAAAAATGTTAAAAACTATATAGCGAACATTTGATAGCCTGCATAATGAAGCACCAATATCAACAAACCTAAAGCTATTCTATAAAATCCAAAAAATTTAAAGCCATGTTTTGTCAATAAATTTATGAAAAATTTTATTGCAAGCATAGCTACCACAAAAGCTACAATATTGCCTACAGCAAGCAACTTTATTTGTTCTGCGTTGATAGCGCCTCCGTCTTTGTAAAAATCAAGTAATTTTTTGGCAGTAGCAGCAAACATTGTAGGAACAGCCAAAAAAAATGAAAATTCTGCCGCTGCTTTTCGGTTTAAATTTTGAGACATACCACCTATGATGGTAGCCGCAGAGCGAGACACTCCAGGAAACATGGCTATGCACTGAAACATTCCAATCTTGAAAGCCGAAACTTTAGTGATTTTATCTGAATTATCTATATTGTTGTTCTTGAAAAAACCGTCAACAAAGAGCAGAATAACACCTCCCAAAAGTAAGAAAAAGGCTACACCAAGCGGATTTTCAAGGTATTTATCTATTTTATCTGAAAACAAAACGCCAAATATCGCAGCAGGAATAAATGCAAATAGGAGTTTAATATAAAACGCAATGCTTTTAATAAACTTTTTAAAATACAACACCATTACCGACAAAATAGCACCTAATTGTATGGCTATGGTAAACAATTTTACAAATGGGTCTTGAGCGATACCTACAAACGACGAATACAAAATCATATGACCAGTAGACGAAATTGGTAAAAATTCTGTAACACCTTCAATAATGGCTAAAACGATAGCTTGAAATACATTCATCGACTATTTTATTTTTTTTTCAATATGGCATAAAATTCTACAATAAAACCTGATAATACTATCATTGGGCCTACTGTAATGCCTAAAGTACCAAATCCAAAGTCTTCGTCATCTAGGGTCATTACAAAAAAACCACTCATAATAATGACTATACCTAGTATTAATAAGTTGTAATTTTGCTTGCCAAACGGCATTTGTTCTTCGGTTGAAACGTTTTTAAATGACATATTTTAAGTGTTTAAAAATTTAAATTTATTTGTACAAATCGTCTAGCGACTGTTTTAAATATTTTTCTATAGAATAAAAAGTACTCACTACTCCTACCAATGTGCCTAATATCAAAAGAATAATTATCAAAATTATCATTTTGTTTAAGTCATAAATATATTGAAATTCGGGTATGTTTTTTTGTACTAAAATAGCAGAAAGCAACAAAAGCGATGAAGCTAAAACTCCCGAAAACAAACCTTGTAAACATCCCTTTTGAACAAATGGACTTCTGATAAATTGATTGGTAGCTCCTACTAATTTCATACTTCTGATGAGCATTCTTTGAGAGTAAAGCGATAGCTTGATGGTATTATTTACCAACACTATTATTATACCCAAAAACAACAACACAAAACATGACAAGTAAATATAAAAACTAGATATATTTTTATTCAATTCGTCTACAAAATTCTGAGGAAAATTGGCTTCAAATACACCTGGAATTTTCTCCAAATCAGTTTTTATTCGCTTTAATGCTGGCTCATTAAAAAACTCTTCTTTGATATTTATTAGATAAGAGTTGAGCATTGGGTTTTCATCTATTGTTTTGGTGATGTCATCGCCATATATTTTAGAAAACTCTTTTGCTGCTTCTTCTTTTGATACAAAATTTATTTGAGGCGAATTGTTTTTCACCAAAACATAATTCCTCAAAGCAATCATTTTTTGAACACTATCTATTGCCGAAGGACTTATGTTTTCTTTCAGATTTACCTGAATTTCAATATTTTCTCTTACTACTTCTGCCAATTTTCTGGCACTTATCGATAACCAGCCGCATATACCTATCAAGAACAAAGCTATTGTTAAGCTTATAATCACCATTACATTGGTAGACCCCGTCAGTTTTTTATAATTTGGCATAAATATAATCTACAGTCTTTGTTATTAGATGTATGTGTTAGGATTGTTTTTGAAATTGAATTTGAAATTACGTTGCTAAATTTTAGTATCAAAACCTGATTCTTGGAAATTAAGCATATTTAACTTTTAGTGTCAATTTCGTCTGTCAATCTCGTCTCTTATTTTTACTGCTTTTTCATATTCTTCTTCTTGTAAAGCTTCATCTAACATTTTTTTCAAGTCATCTACAGAAGTGTCTTTTAATAAATCTGAAAAAGATTGGTTTACTTTGATAGATTCAGATAATAATTCTTGCTCTGTTTCTGGAATTAAGTCTTCAGAAACTGAGATACTTGCTTCAGACATAAGGCTTTCTAAGGCGTAAATAGGTGCATTGAAACGTAAAGCTATGGCTATAGCATCTGATGGGCGAGAATCTATGATAGCGTCTTTTAAACCATCAGAACAGTGAATTTTAGCAAAAAATATTCCTTCGCTGATTTCTGTGATAACTACTTGGGTAATGGTATAATGGTAGTTGCGAGCAAAAAACTTAAACAAATCGTGGGTCATTGGTCTGTTGGGTTCTATCTTTTCTATTTCTATAGCTATAGATTGAGCCTCAAACATACCAATAATGATTGGCAATCTGCGATTTCCAGATTCCTCTCCCAACATCAATGCAAATGAGCCCGACTGAGATGATGATGGCAACAAAGCCAATACTTCAAGTTTTATTTTTTCCAATTTTTAAAGCTTAGTTTCTTGATTCTTATGTACACAAATATAAGCCTCTAAAATTTCAAAAAAAAGATTTCAAACAGGTATCTCGAAATATTAGCTTTGTGCTTTGTTTCAAAATTTTTATTTCAGGTTTGCAACAGCCTTGGTAAGTTGTGGCAAAACATCAAATACATCGCCTACAATTCCGTAATCTGCCGATTTAAAAAACGGTGCTTCTGGGTCTGTATTTATTACTACTATCACTTTTGAAGAATTTACTCCAGCTAAATGTTGTATAGCACCTGATATGCCACAGGCTATGTATAAGTTTGGTGAAACTTTGATGCCCGTTTGTCCAACATGCTCGTGATGAGGTCTCCAATCGAGGTCAGAAACTGGCTTAGAACAGGCAGTAGCTGCTCCTAAAACTTTGGCTAAATCTTCTACTATTCCCCAGTTTTCGGGTGCTTTCAATCCTCTTCCTGCCGAGACTACTATATCGGCTTCAGGTAATGAAATTTGTCCAGTTGCTTTTTGGGTCGATAAAATTTTGCTCGTAAAATTGCTTTCAGCCAAAGCAATATCTTGTTTTTCTACTGAAGCCTTTTCTGAAGTTTGCACTATAGATACCGCATTCTTTTTTATTCCAATTATCTTAACATCAGCGGTTAAGCTCACATTTGCAAACGCTTTTCCTGTATAAATACTTCTTTTAATGTTTGTTCCATTAGAAAAATCGGGCAATTCTACAGCGTTGGTTACAATAGATGCTTTAAGCTTTGCGGCTGCACGTGAGGCTATTGCGTCTGCAGATGATGATTTAGAAAAAATCACAAACTTTGAGTTTGTTTGTTCTACTACTTGGCTGAGCACATTAGCATAAGGCATTATGTTTATTTGAGCCAACTGTGGATTATTTACGTGTATAACTTTAGATATTCCAAAATTACCAAGCATACTCAACTCTTGCTCGTTTATTTCTCCTATTGCCAAACCTATAGAGGTTGTTCCTTGCATTTTGGCTACTTCAGACCCGTAAAAAACCGCTTCTTGCGATGATTTTTTTACTAAGCCATTTTCTATTTCTATATATACTATTACCGACATTGCCTTTTTGGTTTTTAAATGTAAAAGATGAATAATGAAATGTTTTTTAATTTAAAATATTGATTTCTAAATCAATTCTAGAGCACTTTTGCTTCTGATCTTAAAAGTTCAATAAGCTGCCCTGCATTGCTTGCATCTATCATTTTTACAGCTCCTTTTGGGCTTGGCAAGGTATAATTATTGGTAATAGTAAGGTTCTCTCCTGCTGGCTCTACTACTTTAAGTGGCTTGCTACGGGCTGTCATTATACCTTTCATATTGGGTATTTTCCATTCGGCTATAGGCTCTTGGCATCCTATCACAATAGGCAAAACTGCTTCTACTTCTTCTTTTCCACCTTCTATTTCACGGTACATTTTGGCTTTATCTCCTTCTATTTCAAGC
>JAGNSI010000027.1 GCA_017988135.1 Pseudarcicella sp. | reverse complement strand
CCGAAAAAGTATCCAAAACTCCTTTGTTTGGTTTTGCTGAATATTCGTTTAGAATTTCAACACCATTTGATGATATAGAGCTAGCATCGAAAACATTGTTTCGTATTATACTTTTATTTGTTTGACTCATGCAGTCAATACTAAAAGTAATGAGCAGAAATATTGCTATTATTTTCATAATTTATTGTTTATTTTATAAGTTATTAATTTTCATTTTTTTTATTCATGTACAATAATTCGAGCTTTACTTTTCCATAAGAATTTCAAAATCAATCATTTATTTACTTTACCTTTTATTTCGTAAAAATATATTACAGTATATTGATTATTATACTTTTACAATGTAAATCATTTTTTATAGCATAAATATCAATTGAAAAGCTTAAAAAAATAGACAACCATTTGTTTCTATTAAGCAAAATGTAATTATTTGAAGATTTATTCAACTAATGCTTAATAAAACAAAAGAATCTAAGCTTTATTTTGTTTACAAAAAAAATATTTAACCAAAGCAAATGTCTTGTTTTTTCAGAATCAGGACATTTTTAAATTATATAAAAATCAATTCAAATAAGTGTAATATTGAAAATAAAGCAAATATATACTAATTTTATAATTTTTATCATAATTATCCTTAAAATAACCATGAAAAAATTCAAACCATTGAGCTTAGCAAAAAAGCCAATTTGATATAATAAAAAATGTTTTTACATTGCGTTGTAAGATAGTTTTAGGGAAAATGAGCAAATCTAGGTTTCATACTAAAAAGTCTATTTAATCCAGCATCACATTTATTTTAAAATTATTCCGTTACAAAATTGCCATATCGTTGATGGTATTCACAAAACAATTACTAACATAAAAATGAAAAAAATATTCACTCTAATTGTGCTCATTGCAATTAGCCAATCAATTTTTGGACAAAAACAAAATCTTGGATTCAATTTAACCCTTGGCAAAACGTATTATTTAACAATACATGCTTCAAGTAGTATCAAACAAGATTTAAATGAACAAAAAATAAATATTGATTTAAACATTTCGGGCAAAACGGCCTTTAAAGTAATCAATATCATAGACACTCTTTATGAAATGGCTGTAAACTATGAAACCCTTGCAATGACTATGAAACTACCCAATGGCGAAATAACTTTCGATTCAGAGAAACAAGATGACGCAAATATTTTTTCAAAAATACTTACAGAAATGACAGGCAAAGAGTTTTCTTTAAAAATGAATAAGGTTGGGAAAATAATTGAAATAAAAGACCTTGATAAGGTTTTTGAAAATGCAATTGAACAGTTTCCTAATCTATCATCCCAACAAAAAGAACAAGTCAAAGCCCAAATAATGCAATCGTACGGAGAGAAAGCATTTAAAGGAAGTTATGAAACGGCAACCAATATTTACTCAAACACTGCTGTTGAAAAAGGTGATACTTGGACAATCAATTCAAGGTTAGAGTCAGGAATGGGGGTAAATATAACGACTATTTATGAATTCAAAGACAAAATAGAAAACTACAAATTGATAGTTGGCAATGGAAAGTTAGAAACTACTGAAAACGATGCATACATTCAAATCAATGGAATGCCAACAAGATATAATTTAAAAGGAACTATTAATACAACCTTAAAAGTTGATGATAAAACAGGCTGGATTATTGAATCAAAAATCACTCAATTGATGTCTGGAAATGTCGAGATTAAAGACAATCCAAAGTTACCTGGTGGCATGATAATACCAATGTCGATTGAAAGCATAACAAATTCTAATTAAAAAAAATCAGGATAGTTTTAGATTGAAAACGCAACCAAAAGGTAAATCCTCTATCCATATTAAAAACCATACGGATAGAGGATTTTTATAAAATTTCATTAAAACTTCCAGCGATAGCTTATCGAAGGCAAAATAGGGAAGAGTGTTATTTTTTGTGCAACTGTCTGCTTAGGTTCGTTTTCAGAATAAGAAAACTTTTGGGTATAAAATACAGCGTTGGCATTCATCCTAAAATAAGAATTATATAAACCCAGTGTCAAAGTACGTTCACGGGTTTTGTTGTTTTTGTGAATAATAATATTTTTAGAAAACGACAAGTCTAAACGGTGATACATAGGCAAACGCTGTGCATTTCGATCTGAATAAATATATTGGGCTTGGTATTCATTATTATTGTAAGCGGCTATTGGCAGAGTAGCGGCATGACCCGACTGCAATGTCCAAGCGGTATTTACCGACCATTTACTACTTAGCTTATAAGCCATTACTACGTTTAAATAATGTGGTCTATCAAAAGTAGAAACAAATGTTTTACCTTGATTGATGTTTTGAAATGTACGCTCAGACTTAGAGTAAGCATAAGACAGCCATCCTGTAAGTTTACCCGTATTTTTTGCCAAATACAACTCCAAGCCATACGCTTTGCCTTTCCCATTTTGAACTATCACTTTATCCCATTCTGTGAAAGACATATCTATAAAATTGGTTCCATCTTTGAAATCCAACAAATTGCTCATCGTTTTGCTATAAAGTTCAGCTGAAAACTCTAGCCCTTTTTTCGGGAAATTTTTATAAAATCCTGCTGAAAAAATGGTAGATTTATTAGGAGCATATTTTTCATTGGCAGGAATCCATATATCATTGTTTAAATCTTGTATTTGGCTAGTAAGCTGATGAACAAACTGATTCATTTGACTTGCCCCCGCCTTGAAAGACCAGCTTTTGCCCATATCATAATCTAAGTTCAAACGTGGCTCTAGCCTATTGAAAGTTTTCTTTGGAGCTATATAACTCACCCATCTGGCTCCTATATTACATTTTAGTCTAGGAGATATTTGGTATTGATTTTCGATATAAGGCGCTATTTCTAAGGTATTTATTTTATCTGAATGGAGTTCGCCTTGTAAGCTATTTAAGTTTGAACTAACAATACCTGGCGTAAAACGATGATGAATAAAATCTAAACCCGTAACAATGGTATTTTTGGAGCTAGAAAGAATATCCAACCTTAGCTTGGCAGTTATATCAGTCACCGCAATTTCTGACTGATAATATTGTTCGTTTTTATTTTTGTCTTTGGTTAAAGTATAGTTAAGGTCTTGAACATTTTGATACTTAGAATATATCAAAGCAAATTTACCAAATACCGATGGCTTAAAAACATGGCTCAATCTAGCTGTAAGGGTAGTGTTTCCCCAATTGTTATCATAGCGGCTTTCTTCATAATAGTTTACATTTTGAGACTGAATTGCATCTTTACCTTTAAAAAAACTCACAAAAGCTTGCGTATTGGCAGAAAGCTGATAGTTTACTTTAGCATTGATGTCGTAAAACTGATAACCAGCAGAGCGTTCGCCATCAGAATCTTGATTAGCTTTAGACATTATGCCTGTTAGCCAGCCTAAATTGGAATACCTTGCTGCTACCAAAAAAGATGCTTTGTTTTTGACCAATGGTCCTTGTAGGGTAAAATTTGAATTAACAAGACCCAGCGTAAAATCAGATTCAAAACGTTTGTTATTGCCTTCTTTCATGCTAATATCCAACACAGAAGATAGTTTTCCACCATACCTAGCTGGGAAAGACGATTTAAAGACCTCCATGCTTTTGATAGCATTAGGATTGAAAACCGAAAACAAACCGCCCAAATGACCCGCATTGTAAATAGGGGCTTCGTCTAGCAATATCAAGTTTTGGTCTTGCCCACCTCCTCTTACTATCAAGCCTGTATTGCCTTCTGTACCAGCTGTAATACCTGGCGTAAACGTCAATGCCCTGATGATATCTGGCTCTCCCAGTACTGCAGGTGCTGCTTTGAGCTGTTTGATAGGGATAGACAGCTGCCCTTGGTCTTTTATAGTTTGGTACTGTGCTCCCACCTTAACCTCAGCAAGCTGAGTCATTTGCGGTGCAAGCTCTATATCCAAAGCATTGCCAGTGATGTCTTCTAGCTTTACTATTTTAGACAAATAACCCATGTACGAAAATACTACAGACTGTTCCGCAGAACCTGAAATATTGAGACTATAGTATCCGTAATTATTAGACACTACACCTTGTTTATTATGTAATAACTGCACCGAAGCACCTATTAGCTTTTCACCATTGGTTGCGTCTTTGATATAACCGCTCAGGGATGTCTTTTGTGCCAAAACAGTTTGCAAAGAGCACAGCAAGAGCACGAATAGTAGATTTTTAAATATTTTCATGTCAATCATTTATTTTAAAATTTGAAAAGCCTGAATAGTATTATTTGTCACAATCTGTACATTTCAGCTCAATATCTTGAACAGATTCTGGCAGAAAACTTACCATACCATAACCTCCTACAATATTGCTCACAGTGGGTTGAGTTTTACGATACAACAATTCATCACCTGTAGGTTGTTGCGAGTTCTTGAAATAATCTATTTGGACTTGGTTGATTTTTAATAAATGAAACTTAGGGTTCTTAAAAGAATAATTACCTACATACGTCCTATTGGGAAGATAGTAACGATAAGAAACAGGAACAGCAAATTTGGGCACTACCATTTCATCTACCAAACACTTAGATTTGTACAAAAAACCATCATATACCCTACCATTTCTGTTTATTACTATACGATCTTCTTTGCAGCCATCTATGAAATCAATTTCTGTATCAGCTTTATTAATATCCTTTACCAAGGTTGGATATTCTATAAAACCATCCATTCTATTTAGTTCGAAATACAAAAGATAAAAATCATCGCTTACCACTTCGTCTCTTACATCTATTTTGAAAGTACCATCTTTTAAGGTATCCAATATGCCTTTATAATCTCTAAACACATAGTCTTCTTTACCAATAGTAGCTCTTGGATATGAGGACAAAGCTTTCAGCGTAGGGGTTGTAGCTCGTGGATACTTTGAAGAAACAGCCTCTATTCTGTAGTCAAAACCTTCTTTGAAACGAAAATCTTTGGGCGATACATAATTTCCTTTTGATTGATAGCGAAGTGTATCTACCACTTTGTTGTTTTCGTAAATAGTTACCAAGGCATCTGCCACCACACTAGAGTCTGGATGATAACCCGCTGGCTTAAAAGTATGGGTTATATTCAAAGCAATAGGTTGTTTTGCAGAGAGCATACCGTTAAGTATCATTTTTTCGCCTTCAAAGGATAGTTCAATTTCAACATCGTTGTGAATGCACGAAAAAACAGAAAATAACAATAGCACAATAGATAATTTTTTCATAAAAATTATAAGTGATTTTTATGAAATGACACCAACTGTCCGATACATTGCTTTTTGTTGGCAACCGAAAAATTGTGCATCTCATTTGGATAAATATAAAATTGATAATCGTAATCGTATTTTTTGAGCGAATCGGCAAAGGATTGGCAACTTAAATCATTCATTAAAAACATTATAATAATGCTTTTAATGTTGAGCCTGAACTTATTAACAAGCTCAACATTAACTAACTATTAACTATTTTGTAAATTTACCATCTAAGTACTTACCTTTATAATCACATCCACTAGCACCAAAATATGAAATAAAACTAATTGACGGACTACCACTTCCTGAGTGAACTTCTATAGTTACAACATCATCATTTCTACTAGATTTGTAAAGTTGTAAAGCTATAGAACCATCAGTTTCTCTAATTTCCATATTGCCACTACTAGTAGCATTTGTCATAAGTTTATATCTTTCAACATGAATCTCTATAAAACTTGCATTAATATCCATCCAATCTCCATACATCATATCTTCCCACCATCCACGGGTTGCTTTTTCCATTTGAGTAGAAAAACCTGCAAATCTGCCTATTCCATAATATTCGACCCAAGCTTCACCTTGTGCCCTGTAATGGTTTCCAAAGTCCAAAATCACATCATTACCAGTTGAAGTGTGTACATTGTCTGTACTTGAAGCCCAAGGCAAAACCCCCACTGCTACTTTTGCACCTGGCTTAGCTGTAGCCTGTGGCATAGCTGCAGGTATAGCTTCGTAACTTGTTTTAGAAACATATACCTGAAACTTATCGCTTTTAGGAGTAGAACCTGCCGCTAATCTTGATTTTTTCAATGACAAATAGAAATCGTTTACTGCCTTTTCGTCGCCTTTTTTATATTTAAAAGAATAATCTGCACCGAATCTACAGATAGAATCGCCTATAGCCACTTCCCTATCTTTATTCAATAAAGTTGCCAAAAATGGGCTTCTTATTCTTTCACTTAGCTGTTGCTTTACATTTTCATTTTTATAAGCTTCGTATTGGTCTGCTCTCAAATGTTTCAAGTTATCCATTACTTGTAAGTGAGAAATAAAACCTAATTCTTTTGTATTTTTCAACAATTGTGAATTATTTTTACTTTCTAAAGTCTTTATCATCGCAAAAAACTCTTTTGAATCTTTAAAAGATAGCTTACCATCTTCTATTCTAAAATTCTTCAAGTTGTTATCAGCAGATGCTACTTTTGGTGTTGTCACCTCATCTGATTTTTCACAAGAAGTAATAGTGCTAACTGAGGCAAATGCCAACAACGACAACGTAATGAAACGTTGTAAAAATGTACTTTTTTTCATAAATTTGTATTTTTAAAAATGTTTAAAATTGCCTTCCCCATGCTTCGAAATCTAGGGAGGGCTTTTTACTTTCGAAAGTAATACAAAACTAATGCATCAAAAAGTAGGTCTTATGGTACTTGAAGTACCAATTTGCAGAGTTTATTCAAAAAAACTTGAAACTCTTTTTTACCTTTAAGGTTTGCCTTCAACATCACATTCTGTTTGTGACGTTTTACAGTTTTCTCGCTAATACAAAGTAAATCTGCAATTTCTTGATTAGTCAATCTTTCGATTGCCCATTTTAATATTTCTACTTCCCTACTTGTAAACAAAGTAGCAATATCAGAATCGGTAGCAAAAATAAATTCATCAAAATACTTGCTTATCTCATTATTTAGAGAGAGAGAGAGAGAGAGTGTGTGTGTGTGTGTGTTGTGTTTGTCTTGGATTTTCATAATTTTTTATTAACATTTTATTTATTATCAATAAGGTGAAGCATAAAACTAATGCCTTGAAAATTCAAAAACAAAAGGAAATAAAAAAGCAACCATAAAAACTTACAAAAGTACAATTATACACTCATCTCAACCTCTTGAACAAAGATAATAGTGAGAAATCCCACTGCAGAAATATTTTAGTTAAAGAAACTTAAAGCGAATGTTAAAGAAAGTTAAAAGGAATTATAAAATAGAGAGGAAAGCATCAGATTTAGTCTTCATCATCTGATTCTTTTTGGTAACCTTCATAATAGTAAGATTGTTCTATAGCTCTGAAGATAAGCTCACTATTGTTCACATCCTGTGTCAAGTTAGCAAAAAGCAAGGTTTTTAGCTCCAAGTCGTTGATTGGGCTTCTTTCCATAGCTTGTAGATATGTTACTTTATCAACAAACTGCCAATTCACCACTTGCTGTATATTTTTTTTGAGGATCATATCCAACCACATACGCATGGTTCTACCATTTCCTTCCAAAAAAGGATGAGCGATATTCATTTCTACGTATTTGGCTATAATTTTTTCAAAATCAGCTTCAGCCATCTCTTCTATTTTTACCAAAATCTCTTTGAGGTAAAGAGAATTGGCAAACCGAAAACCGCCTTTTGATATATTTACCGTCCGTAATTTCCCAGCAAAATCATATAAACCATCAAAAAGATGGCGATGAATTTGCTGTAAACCTTCGGTTGAGCCTACAGGAATGGTGTCTATCGCACCACTCTCAAAAAGCTGATAGGCTTTCAACAAGCTGTGTTTATCTATATTTTTCATCGAAAGCACTTTGAGAAAGCTCAAACAATGGAGGCACTATATTGGTCACAAAAGATTGATAATAGCTATGACCTTTAAGCGTATCTTCGAAATTAATTTGCTGAGGGCTCTCCAACATTTTACCTGTAAAGTGTAAAGTTATAGCTTTGGCATTTTCTCTGGTTTGGGCTATTAGCGGGTGTAATTCGTTACTTAACAATGTATCTACAGCCTCAGCAGATTCTTTGAAAAGCATATTTAAAGGCAAGTCTACTATTTGCCCAACATTTTTTTCTGTAATATCTGTCACATAAAATATTTTTGCCAAAAACTTATCTGAAGCCGCTATTTTAGCGTAAGCTATTTTCACCAAAGCATAGCTACTTTCTTTTTCTTCTGCTGTATTTCCACCCCAAAATAATGCTACCGTTTTTCTTTCTGCAAAATCATTGATTCTGTTTTCAATAGCAACATCTAAACTTTGAAGTAATTGCTTAAAGTGAAAAGTATTTTTGGCTGTTTTCATTCTTTCAAACAAAGACTGACGTATAAAATAGGTTATTGCATCGGTTACGTTCAAGCCTATTTCTGCCATTTGTTTAAAAATCAAAGACGATGGCGACATGCCAGGAATAGTATTGGGGTCGTGCAATATCACCTCGTCGGTAGGTGAAAGAAAACCATCTATTCGGGTACAAACGCCAAACTTCAAATCTTCAAATACCTTACGCACTTCGCTTTGAACTGCCTGATTGTTTGATAAGCTAGTTTGTATAGGAATATTTTTGCGAGTGGTATTTGACTGGTACTTTGCCTTAAAGTCAAACACCTCAACTGCTGGTTTTATTTCGGTAGGTGGCAGTGCTACTGCTTGCCCATTGGGAGTTTGAATTACACCACAGCTAAACTCTTGTCCACTTACAAAAGCTTCTAGCAATACCGAATTTTCGGTATGGATAGCTTCCCAAGTAGCAGTATTTACAGATTGATTTTCTTTAAAAAACAAATCTAGTTTTTGTCCAAATTCTAATGGAAGCAAAATCTTTTCGCCTTCAAAAAGCAAAGGAAAACCCACTCCTTCGTCCATATTGGCACAAGACTGCAAGAAAGCATGACGCTCTTCTGGCGTAAAATTCAACCAAATATTTCTTTCAATTTCAAAAACAAACAAACATTGTTTAACTGCCTTTTCAAATACCCCTTGCTCGTCTATTTTCACAAAAGCAACCCCTATAGACGACCCCTGATGTGGTGCTTTTACTACAAATGGTAAGCCTAAAGATTGTTTGATTTCGTCAAAAAGTAATACTTTATCATTTTGTTCAAATGCTGTTCTACTGAGTAAATACGTTTTTTTATTTAAACCCACAGAAAGTTTTATCAAATCGTTTTGGGCAACTTTATCTATTCCGATAGCAGAACCCAAAAGACTTGGTCCAGAGTATGGCACTCCATACCATTCAAAAATACCTTGCAAGCTACCATCTTCACAGGCGGGCCCGTGCATGGCAATAAAAGCAAAGTCAAAAAACTTCGAAAATTGATGGGGCATTATTTTTTTACCCACTTCATTTATCATTTCGTTGATACGCTCTTGCCCAAGATTCTCTAGCGACTCTATGTACACATTAAAGTCTCCCTGAACTGATTTTGGCGGAAAAAAATCTCTGATAGAACTTGAATAAACCAGCTCTGGTTTCAGTAAAATAAAATTACCTAAACCATCTACAAACACAGGAACGGGTTGAAAAAGTGATTGGTCTATATTATCCATAGCCGTTTTTCCACCTGCAAAACTAATTTCTCTTTCTCGAGAAGGACCACCAAAGAATATTCCTATTTTTAACATCTTTTTTAATTTAATATTTTCAAAACCCTTAAAGGGCGTATAGTATTTTATAAATAAAAAATATTTTACACCAAACCTTCTTTCAACAAATCGTGTAAATGTACAAAACCCAATGGTCGATTTTCTTCTATGACGATCAACTGTGAAATATTTTTTTCTTGCATCATTTGTAAGGCTTGCATAGCATAGCTATCGGGAGCTATCCAAGCTGGCTGAGCAGTCATGATGTCTTTTGCAAATATAGTTTGTAGATTATCATATTTATTGAGCATTCTTCTGATATCTCCGTCGGTAATAATTCCTTTTATCTCTTGTTTATCATCTACCACAGCCGTCGCCCCTAGTCGTTTAGACGAAATTTCCACTATTACTTCTTTCACACTTGCATTTTCATTCACTACAGGCAAAGCGTGACTAGGATATAAATCTGACACCTTCAAATACAATTTTTTACCCAAAGCACCGCCAGGATGATAAGTCGCAAAATCATTGCTATCAAAACCTCTCGCTTCAAGCAAACATACCGCCAGTGCATCCCCCAAAGCCAAAGCAACAGTTGTACTTGTGGTAGGTGCCAAATTAAGTATATCTGCTTCTGTTTGTGCAAGAGCATGTAATAAATAGTCTGAATGATTTCCCAAATATGAATGTTGATTAGAAACCATAGCTATCAATTTCACACCCAAACGTTTTATCAATGGCACCAATACTTTTATTTCGGGCGTGTCGCCAGACTTAGAGATACAAAGCACAATATCGTTTTTTTGAACCATCCCTAAATCTCCGTGAATAGCATCAGCGGCGTGCATAAACAAAGCGGGAGTTCCTGTAGAATTGAGCGTAGCCACCATTTTTTGAGCAATAATGGCAGACTTCCCTATTCCCGTAATCACTAACCTACCATTGGAATGCAAGATTTCCAAGACACATTTTTCAAAATTGTCGTCTATCAAATCCGCTAATTGCAATACAGCGTTTGCTTCATCTATTAAAACTTTTTTTGCCGTTGATTGGATATTTTTTATTAATTTCAATTAATTAAAATTTTTATGGTACTTAATTTGTATTAATTTTATTACAAAGATAACATTATTGCGTTGCACAATGTTACCATCAAAATTACAGAAAAACACAATATAAATACTGTTCTAAATTAAAACATGGGTTTAAGTAAAGAAATCATTTTATCGTTAAAAGAAAAACTAAAAGACACATTCGGCTTCACTCAGTTCAGGGGTGAGCAAGAAAAAATCATACACAACCTACTAGGTGGCAAGCACACATTTGTACTAATGCCCACAGGAGCAGGCAAGTCTTTGTGCTACCAACTACCAGCTATAGTATCTGAAGGTACAGCCATAGTGATATCACCACTGATAGCATTGATGAAAAACCAAGTTGATCAGCTCAACGCTTTTGGCATAAATGCACAATTTCTTAATTCATCTCTTTCTAAACCTGAAATAAAAAGCGTAAAAGCTGCTGTTACAAGCGGAGAAGTAAAGCTTCTATACATTGCACCAGAATCGCTTAACAAAGAAGAAAATTTATCGTTTCTGAAAAAAGCACAAATATCTTTTGTAGCCATAGATGAGGCGCATTGTATATCAGAATGGGGACACGACTTCAGACCTGAATATCGCAAAATAAGAACTATCATAGAAAATTTAGACCCTAAATTACCTATCATAGCACTTACTGCTACCGCTACACCCAAAGTACAAATAGATATTCAGAAAAACCTGAATCTCAACGACGCTACCGTTTTCAGGTCTTCGTTTAATAGAAAAAATTTATTCTATGAAATAAGATCCAAAAAACCAGACATAGACAAACAAATAATAAGATATATCAAAGCAAACAATGGTAAATCTGGTATAATTTATTGCTTGTCTAGAAAAAAAGTAGAAGAAATAGCAGAACTTCTTAATATAAATGGCATCAATGCACTTCCTTACCACGCTGGTTTAGAAAGCGATGTAAGAATGGCGAACCAAGAAGCTTTCCTTAACGAAGAAACAGAAGTAATGGTAGCCACCATTGCCTTCGGCATGGGAATAGACAAGCCCGATGTAAGATTTGTAATCCACTACGATGCACCAAAATCTTTAGAAGGATATTATCAAGAAACAGGAAGAGCAGGAAGAGATGGACTAGACGGCACTTGTATTATGTTTTATGCAAAAGATGACATAACCAAGCTTGATAAATTCAACAAAGATAAATCTCCCAACGAAAAAGAAAATGGCAAAATGTTACTCAACGAAATGGTAGCCTTTGCACAATTGGGTGTTTGTAGAAGAAGACAACTATTGCATTATTTTGGCGAACATCTAGACCAAGATTGTGGCAATTGCGATAACTGTAAAAAACCAAGAGCCAAATTCAAAGTAGAAAACGAAGTACTTACAGCAATAAAAGCTATCGAAGAGACCAATGAGGAATTTGATGCACAGCATATTGCAGACGTAATAGCCGGAAATGGCAACCAAAACGTAACCACTTTTTCGCACAACAACCTGTCGATATTCGGAACAGGCAAAGATGCCTTCAAAGAACGTGATGAGGATGATGAAGACGACGACGATGACGACGAAGTAGAATACAGCGACGAAGAAGATAGCGAAGGTAATCCTATTCCAAAACCTAAAAAGCCAAAAGCACCTAAAGCCAAAAAGAAAAAAGGCTACGAACAAACACCAGCCGAAACATGGACTTCAGTAATTAGGCAACTAATGGTGTTAGGATTTTTAGACAAAGACGTAGACAATTATGGCATAGTAAAACTGGCAGACAAAGGAAAAGAATTCAAAAAAGATCCTTTCCCTGTAACGCTATCTAAAGACCACGATTACGAACACGAAGAAGAAACCAAAGAGGAAGAAAAAGAAACAGGAGGAAATGCTTCGGCATACGATGTAGCACTTTTTGAACTACTAAAAAACCTTAGAAAGAAAATTTCTAAAGAAAAAAATCTACCTCCTTACGTTATTTTCCAAGATCCATCTTTGGAAGAAATGGCAACCACCTATCCTATCACCAACGAGGATATGGCGCAAATAAATGGCGTAGGAATGGGGAAAGTAGTGAAATTCGGAAAACTATTTATTGATTTAATAAAAAAATATGTAGAAGACAATGAAATTGAAACAGCGACTGAAGTAGTAGTAAAATCGTCTGTGAATAGATCAAAAATAAAAATACATATCATACAACAAGTAGATAGAAAAGTAGACTTAGACATCATAGCCGAACAAAAAGAACTCGCTATGTCTGAAATACTAGAAGAAATAGAACATATTTGTTACTCAGGTACCAAACTAAACTTAGACTATTATATCAATCAAGTGATAGAGCCAGATAAACAAGAAGAAATATTCGAATACTTTATGAGCTCGTCTAGCGACAATATTGCTTTAGCAATGGAGACCTGCGACATAGAAGATATTTCTGAAGAAGAGCTTAGACTCATGAGAGTAAAATTCTTGAGCGAAGTAGCCAATTAATACCATGGAATCTACACCATAAAAATAAAAAATCATTAAAAACACTCAATTATACAAAATTTATAAATGAAAGTATTAATAGTAGGATCAGGAGGAAGAGAACACGCATTTGCAGAAAAAATATCACAAAGCCCTCTCTGTGAAGGTATTTTTGTAGCACCAGGCAATGCAGGAACTGCCAACATGGCTACAAACCTAAATATCGGCGTAAACGAATTTGAAAAATTAGGAGCCGCCTGCCTTTCACATAAAATTGAACTAGTAATAGTAGGACCTGAAGAACCTTTGGTCAAAGGAATACGCAACTATTTCGAAGAAAATACAGATTTAAAACACATTCTTATAGTAGGGCCAGACGCAAAAGGAGCACAAATAGAAGGTTCAAAAGACTTTTCTAAAGACTTTATGTCTAAGTACAAAATACCTACAGCCAAATTCAAAACCTTCACAAAAGACACCATCCAAGAAGGGCATGATTATCTTGAAACACAAAAAACACCCATAGTTCTAAAAGCAGATGGACTAGCAGCAGGCAAAGGCGTAATAATAGCCCAAACACTTACAGAAGCAAAAACTTCTTTAGATGAAATGCTCTTGGATGCTAAATTTGGAGATGCAAGTAGTAAAGTGGTTATAGAAGAATTTTTAACAGGAATAGAACTATCTGTATTTGTACTTACAGACGGCACTTCATACAAAATACTTCCAGAAGCAAAAGACTACAAAAGAATCGGAGAAGGCGACACCGGACTCAATACTGGTGGAATGGGAGCTGTGTCTCCAGTACCTTTTGCCAAAGAAAAATTCATGAAAGCGGTAGAGAACGATGTAATAATACCTACTATAGAAGGACTAAAAAAAGAAGGAATCAACTATAACGGATTTATTTTCATCGGACTAATGAATCATGAAGGAGAACCGCAAGTAATAGAGTACAATGCCAGAATGGGCGATCCAGAAACAGAAGTAGTATTACCAAGAATAGAATCGGACTTCCTAGAACTTATGATAGCAACAGGAAAAAGAACACTAAAGGACGTAGACTTAAAAATTAGCAAACAGCACGCAGTAGCTACAGTATTGGTAGCAGGTGGCTACCCAGAAGCTTACAAAAAAGGAGACGTAATCACAGGATACGACTCTATAAAAGAAGCTACTATATTTCATGCTGGAACTACCAAAGAAGGAGAACTTTCGGTAACTAACGGCGGTAGAGTATTGGTGCTAACAGGAATGGCAAATACACTAGAAAAAGCTATTCAAAAATCACAAAAAGCAGCATCAAACGTACAATTTGAAGGAAAATATTACAGAAAAGACATCGGTTTAGATGTATTACGTTATCAATAAAACAGGTGATTCATTTTTTTAGTCAAAAAAATCAACATAAACACTAAGAAAAATAATTTTGAATGCCTAAATAAACAGAATTTAAAGTTTTGATTAAAACTCAAAACTAAAAGATATGGGATGTAAATCATGTAGTTCGGGAAGCTGTGGAACCACCAGTAGTGGCGAAACCAAAGTAGGAGGTTGCCAAAACAATGGAGCCTGCAGCTCAGGAGGATGCAATAAAATGAATGTATTTGACTGGCTTTCAAACATGGAAGTGCCTAGTTTTCAGAAATTCAATATTGTTGAGATAAAATTTAAAGGAGGAAGAAAAGAGTTTTTTCGTAACACAAACAGACTCAATCTGCACGCAGGCGACCCTGTGGTATTAGACGTACCCAATGGTCATCACATTGGTTATGTATCGCTACAGGGAGAATTGGTTCGTTTACAAATGCTAAAGAAAAGCATAAAAGACAACGATGATATAAGACCAATATACAGAATAGCCAACGAAAAAGACCTTGAAAAGTACGAACAAGCTGTAGCTAGAGACTTACCAACACTCTACAGAACCCGTGAAATGCTAAACGAAATGAAGTTAGACATGAAACTGTCTGACGTAGAATTTCAAGCAGATAACTCAAAAGCTATTTTCTATTACACCTCAGACGATAGAGTAGATTTCAGAGAACTAATAAAAAACTTAGCCTCAGAGTTTAAAATCAGGGTAGAAATGAAACAAATCTCGCTCCGCCAAGAAGCAGGACGAGTTGGCGGAATAGGTGTTTGTGGAAGAGAACTATGTTGCTCGACATGGCTTACTGAATTTAAAAATGTAAATACATCTGCCGCAAGATATCAAAATCTTTCGCTCAACCCAGTAAAACTTTCTGGACAATGTGGTAGGCTAAAATGTTGCCTTAACTATGAGCTAGAGACCTATATGGATGCGCTAAAGTCTATCCCGACATTAGAAAGCAGGATAAAAACTAAAAAAGGAGACGCCATTTTACAAAAAACAGACATCTTCAAAAAAATAATGTGGTTTGGCTACATCGGCGAAGAGTCAAATTGGATTCCAGTACCTGTATCTAGAGTAAATGAAATTGTAGAACTCAACAAAACCGGCTTTATTCCAGATTCGTTCGAGGTTTTAGAAAATATTCCAGAAAAAACTGAAAAATCGACACCAGCTACACTCAATTCCGACCTTGACAGGATGGACAAAAAATATAGCAAGTCTAACAGAAACAATCAAAATCGATTCAAAAAAAGAGAAAGCACAGACCCTTTAAAAGCAAATAAAAGTACGCAAAATAAGGACAGAAACGAAAATAAAACTGACCAAAAGCAGGCACCAAGGGAGCAAAGACCTCCTCAAAAAAGACCTGAAAGGTCAGAATTAGTAGCTCGTGACAACAAACCCAAAGAGAGCTTAAAACCAGTTTCGAAACCAGTAGAAATAGAAAAAGTAAATATTGGTCAAGAAACAGATAACACAGCTACTACAACTCCAAAAAAGAAAAAACCTTTTAGGAGATTCAACAAAAACAAACCAAAAGAATAAATTGAAAGCTTCATTTTATAATTATACGACTCAAACAATAGCTATTTTCATAGCTTTGGGTACGATGCTGGCTTGCGACAAAAATACTTTTTTAAAGGAAAATTACGACTTTGAGTCGAAAAATTGGGCGATTAAAAATGAGCCTACATTCGATTTTGAGATAACCAATCCTGCCCAAGCCTACAATATTTATTATAATGTACGCAACGGACTTTCGTATCCTTTTTACAACCTGTACTTAAAAAACATTATTACAGATAGTACAGGAAAAAATATATCCGAAAAGTTAGACGAATTGATTTTAGCAGACCCAAAAACTGGAAACCCTCATGGAGAAGGTGTTGGCGACATATTTGACCATAAATTAATTGCACTTAAAAATTATCGTTTCCCACATAAAGGAAAATACAAGATAAAATTAAAGCAATATATGAGGCAAAACCCACTACAAGATATACTCAGCGTAGGCATAACAATAGAAATACCACATTAAGCAACAAAAAATCCCCTTTTGAAAGTAGGGGATTTTTTGTGTTCTTTTATTTTTTTAATCCTTAGATTTCGATGATTTCACATCGTCGGCATTTACTTTAGGAAGCCATTTTTTGAGTTTTTCTTTTTCAGCTTTATATTTTGGGTTAGAAGCCAAGTTATCCCATTCGTTAGAATCTAGTTTATGGTCATAAAACTCTTCTGTTCCATCTGAATATTTTATATACCTGTAACGTTCATTTCTAAGAGCATGATTGTCTTTACCCATAGTAGTTAAACTTGGATATTTCCACGAAGCCTGGCTGTTTTTCAGCAATGGCAACATACTATGCCCTTGATTGCTTGGATTCGAAGGCAAACCGCATAAATCTGTCAAAGTAGGATACACATCAATTAAGTTTACTGGTTTTGCACATCTACTTCCAGCTTTCACCAAAAAAGGTGCTTTTATCACTAATGGCATACGTGTGGCTCTTTCCCAAAGTGTAACTTTTCGGTAATGTTTTTTCTCACCCAAATGCCAGCCATGATCGCCCCAAAGTACAACTACCGTATTTTTAGCGTATTTGCTTTGCTCTAAGCCTTTCAAAAGCACGCCGATACAATCGTCTGCATAGGCAATACACGCCAAATATGCCCTTACTGCCTCTTTTTCTTTTTGCATGTTTTTTATGGCATTGTAGTCGCTATTAGGTTTCAATCCGCCAGACATATTCACACCTGCTTTTGGCAAATCATCCAAATCATTTTCTTTCACTGAAGGCAAAATTATATCTTCTAATTTAAATTTGTCGAAGTATTTTTGAGGTACATAAAATGGCAAATGCGGTCTAAAAAAACCACAAGCCATAAAAAAAGGTTTGTCAAAATTTCTTTGCAACTGCTCTACAGCCCATACAGCATTTTGATAATCAGGCGTTTTTTCTGTTGGTATGTTTAATCCTCCCCAGTCTAAACCAACTTCACCATTACTATCATTGTTTTTAACAATTTTAATTCCATTTGCCATTGCTGAATCATTTAGCGACTTAGGTTTTCCAAAATTGTCTGCTTTAGCTTGAAAAATTTCATCCCAAGACTGTGGGTCTGCCCATTTCCCAGTGGGCTGATGCAATATTTTACCCCTTGAAAGGGTATAATAGCCATTATTTGAAAACCATTTTGGCAATAATACAGCATCTTTCAGAACTGGAGAGTCTCTTAAAAATTGTGAATTTCCATAAATCCCACTTGTGGATGGCAAAATACCAGTCATTATTGCCGCCCTAGATGGATTGCAAACTGAAGCCGCACAGTGTGCATTTTCAAAGACCATACCTTGAGAGGCTAACCTATCCAAGTTAGGAGTAATAGTTTGTGGATGACCTTTCAAAAAACCGACCCAATCGTTCAAATCATCTACAGCAATAAAAACCACATTCGGTTTTTGGTTTTCAGTCAATTTTTCAATTCCAATAAAGGAGCTTTCTGAAAAAAAAACAATCGTTATTAAAGCAAGTAAAATTCTATTTTTCATTCTTATGTAAGTCATTATAAATCACAAAAAAGGGGCAATTTTGTTAAACAAAATCACCCCCTATAAACTAGAAAAGATTCAAACTATTCGTTATCTTCATTTTTAGGTTTTTTGTCCCCATCTTTTTTGGGCATCATTTCTTTTTTACGTAACTCTTGATACTTAGCAAATTGATCTGCAGTAAGAACGCCTTGTAACTGAGTATTTGTTTCGTCGTTCAAAGCTTTCATTTCTTTTCTTACAGATTTTTTGTCTGTAGCTGTTTTTAAGCTTTGTTTCAATGCTTCTGCTTTAGGAGCTTGGCTAGCCATTATAGCTTTTACTTTTTCAGCTACTTCAGCACTCAGTCCAAGTTGTGAAACCATTGCTTTAACTTTTCCTTCAGGATTCTTTTTGTTTCTATGTTGTGCAGAAACCGACCCTATGCTTAATAAAGCCATAAGGATTACGAATGATAATTTTTTCATTTGAATGAAATATTTAAATTTAAAACCAATAGACCTACTTACTTTGAAATAGTTTAAATACCTAACGTGTATTTGTTGAGTATATTTGATTTTGTATTTCTAAATTTTTCAAATAATCTTCCCCATTTGTCTCAAATTGCTTGTTCCCAAGCAATTCTGTAATAAAATGTTTTTGACATTCGTACAAACAATCGCCTGCAAATCCTTTTTCTTGATGTACATAATTGTGCACTGTTGGAGCTTCTCCTAAAACTTGTATCGTAATTTTACCATCAGCAAAAAGCCTAATTGTGCCATTTGAACAATCAATAGAAAGTATTTCTGCAAAAGTATATCTAGCATTACCTGCTTCTATTTCGTTGTATCTACTCATGTCTAAAACTACATGAGTATCATTTTCAAAATCTAATAACACAACTCCAGCATCTTCGCCTTTGATGTCTTTATTTCGTTTATATAACCTTGAAGTTACACCTGTCACATCTTTTCCAATCAAAAAACGTACGGTATCGATAAGATGTATCCCTGTTTCGTAAATCAAAAGCTGAGGATATTCTCTAAAATACGGCTGTCGAGCTATATAAGCATCTTTTTGCCAGCCATCACCCATACGCATTCGCCAATAAATTGAGTAAATATCTTTTCCAAGTATTTCTTGGCTCAATATCTTTTTAATTTCACGATGCCAAGGCTGAAAACGAAAATTTTCATGCACCATAAAAGGCACATTATATTTCGTTACTATCTCTACTATTCGCTTTGAATCTTCTAATGTAGGCGCAAGCGGTTTTTGACAAATAATCGCTATACCTCTTTTTGCTGCTTCTTCTACCATCATAAGATGTGAATCAGGTGGTGTTGCAATATCCACAAAATCAGGCTTTTCTGAGTCTAAGCAATCTATAAAGTCGCTGTAATAATTAGCCACATTCCATTCTTGGGCAAATACTTTAGCCTTTTCTATTCCTCTGTTACATACGGCAGTTATATTTACTTCAGGTATACGTTGCCAAGCTTCTATATGGAACTGACTAAAATATCCTGTCCCTATCAATACTCCTTTTTTAGTCATTGGTTGGTAAATAATTTTTATTGGTTGTTAAAATAAATTTATCGAATCGAAAACCATCTTCTCTCATTGAAAACTGTATGGTATGCTTACCTTTTTTGTTTATATCTAAAAAAATCATGTAAGGTTCACCACAATGGTTGCTTTTTGTTCTTTGTTTGCTTCCCCACATCCAGTTCCCTCTATTACCACACCATTGCATGCGCTTACCTGATTCGGGCCAAGTATTATCTATTCCCACATGCAGACCATTGTCTTCAGTTCCTGTAGAAAGTGCTTTTACCCATACATAATATCGACCTACTTTTTTAAACTTCACTTTATAACTCACTACAGCTATTTTATCTGGCGAATCGGAAAAATTAACTCCGTCTTTTAAACTATCATTATGTGTTCTTCTGGTATCTGGTAAAATTTGGATGTATGATTGGTTAGATGCTTTTTGTGACTCATTTTTTTCTCCAAATTCTGACAAATCTGTTTCAAACGATATTTTTTTCCAATATCTAACTTTATCAAAAAACTGCTTATCAAACTTTTCAGCTTCTATTTCAATAAGATTATCAGATTTCTCTATCAATATTTTTTGCGAAAAAAGAAACAGATTATTAAAAATCAAAACAAAGAAAAACACCGTTTTAGCTATAAAAATTAGTTTAGTTCTCATTATATTTATTTGTTTGGATGAATACTAAATTTTAAACTTTTTACTACTCCAAAGGAAAATTGCAATGACATTCAAAGCAGCAGCAACGTAAAAGAAAGGTGTAACGCCACCTGTCCAAACTTGAATATATGGGAAAGCCAAACTGGTTATAAAAGCACCTAAATTACCTGCCATATTCATAGTTCCTGAAACAATTCCAGCATTTTTTTTGCCAATATCTGTGCAATATGCCCATGAAGGAGGCAAAGTCATATCTGCGCCAAAAATAGCCAATGATAAATAAAATATTGCCCAATTCACTTCTGTTTGACCAACGCTCATAAACAAACCAAAAGCAGAAATTCCAAAACCTATCACCGCAGGTAAAAGCCTCGAAGTACGAATGTCTTTTGTTTTATATAAATAATCTATCAATAATCCTGAGAACCAACTCCCTACAGCACCCATTAATAATGGGATAGCTGTTAAAAATCCAGCATCAACAGCATTTAAATCAAATGTTTTTTTGATATATGGGAAAAGCCAAGTCAGTGCAAAAAAGAATGTGAAGTTTGAACAGAAATATTGCCCCATAGTTAGCCACATATTTTTGCTTTGTAAAAGTTTAGCAAAGCTAACTTTTTGTATATTTTCTTCTTTAGAAAGCGACTGTCTAAATGTCAAAATATGTTGTTTTTCCGATTCGCTTACCAATGAATGGTTTTCTGGTTTGTCTCTAAAAATAAACCACCATAGTATTGCCCACAATACGCCTATTGCACCTAAAACAAAAAAAGTTTCTTGCCAACCTAACGATTTTATCAACCATGCTACAAATGGCAAACCAAACGCAGCTCCTACCCTAGCACCCGAAAAGTTAATTCCAGTGACTATTCCCCTTTCTTTCATAGGTATCCATGAAAATGTTGCAGACGAAATGGCTGGAAATGCTCCCGCTTCACCTGCACCAAACAGAAATCTAATGGTGATCAACGATAAAAAATTAAATGCAAAACCCGTCATTGCTGTAAGTAGAGACCATATAGAAACAATAAGCGTAAGTACTTTTCTAGCACCTATTTTATCCACAATGCTACCCGATGGAGCTTGAAAAAGTGCATAACCCAAAGAAAAAACAGACATTGCCCAACCAAACTGAGTGTCTGTCAAATCTAAATCTTTTACGATAGAATCTTTTGCCACAGAAATACAAACTCTGTCTATATAAAGCAACAATGCTAATAAAAATGTACAAACAACGATAAAAAATCTAAACATAATTTATTGGGTTAAAAGTTTAACGACTTCAAATAGAGCACTTTCTGAACCTACATTTCCAGGGAAAACCACGTAGGGTACACCATGATATTTATTATTTTTACTTGCATTCCAGACTGGAATACCTGGCAATATTTGACCTAAAACTGTTGCCTTTTCAATTGCCATTCCTTTGGTTGCCACGTCGCTAGAAGTGATGCCACCTTTTGCAATGATAAAACTTGGAATAAGCTTTAACTTTTGTACAATACTGACCAAAGTAGCCGAAATCTTATTCCCAATTGCTAGGCTTTCTTCATTTGTATTGCCTGTCAATAATTTTCTTTCTGAAAAAACAACGGGCGTATTACCTTCACGAATAAAACTTTCTACTCTTATTACAATATTGTCGATATAATCTGCTGAAGGATTTAGTAAATCTGCAATTTTTAATTCTATACTTGGCAAAATCATATTAGCTTGTAAATATGCTAATTGCTGGGTAGTAATAGGTACAAAAGAACCAATGATAACTAAACCACCATTAGAAGAAATAGAATTACCGATTAAATCTTGTTTAGTAAGAATACTTTTGTCTGAAATGCTACCTAATGTTTTTACAATAGAAGCCGCAGATCTTAGGATAATACTTCGATTATTTTTGAGCAATTGTTTGATTTTTTCACTTGCCTTTTGAAGATCTTCATAATTCTGAGCATTCACTATCAAAACCTTGGTTGAGTCTGAAATTTCAAGAAGCTGATTGTCTAAAACTTCGACCTCACTTTTGGTAATTTTTCCTTTTGATTTTTCTTCAATCCAATCTACTAAATTAGAGTTTTTGTAAGCAAATGAAGGATCTTTTGCGAATGCAGTTTCTGCTACCGGGACCAACTCCCCATTGATTTCTAAGTAATGAATATTATCTATTGTAAAACGCTTTCCTTCTATAAAAGCTGGAGCCAAAACTGTCAGCGGATTTTCCAACTTTGATGCCGTTGCTACTGCGTCTACTTCGGCAGGAAAATGTCCTCTCAAAGTAGAATCACCTCTACTGATAATCAAAAAGGATCTGTCTGTAATAGTAGAAGCTTTATAAATATTTTCTCCTATAGTGATTGCTAGCAATACGGCTTCATCTTCTGGTAAACTCCTCGAATTGGTAAGCACGTAAAACAAAGGTGTTTTTTCTTGAAAAGCTGATGTAAAAACATCCTCACTCCAAGTGGTAAACACTGGAACATCATGAACAGTTTGCGTACCTGTAGGGTCGTCATCAAGCACTATTATGCTTATGTCGTTTAACATTTCCTAAAATTTATCTATTAAAATGAATTTATTATTTGGTTTTAATTAAAGCAACCCAATCTTCGTTATTTGGAGCTATAAATACACCTTTCTTCAGTTTACTTTTCTTAGAAAGAGTTTCTCCATTTCGTGGGTTAAACCAAGTGATTACCCATTTACTTTTAGGTAATGAAATAGTGTTACTTCCACCTTTGGGCATATAAACTGCATAAATTTTATTTTCAATCCCAAACACAAAGTCATTTTTGCTTGTTGTAGCTTCATTCATGTTTTTCATTTGTGTTATTTCGGGAAGAAGGTTATTTCTGAAAAAATCTAAGGCATATTTGCCATATTTATATTTTGTTTCACGGGTTCTGTGATCTTGAGAAGAAAGATCCGTGCTTCCTGTTTTGTATCCGTAGTAATAATTTACGCCAGCACCACCTGCCATAAGCGTACTCCAAATTATTTGATGACGTGCAAAAAGATCTCCTATTGGATCTGCTGGCATTCCTAAATCTGCTGGGCCTTGTTCATCGTTGAAAATCACCCACTTTTTCCCACTTTTATTAGAACTTTCTACAAACCTTTTTACATCTTTATGTATTTGTAAGCTATCTTTTTCTACAGTAATTTGCATTGACAAACCTGTAATGTCTGATTTATCTCCCAAATTATCGTCATAATAGATTTGATAAGTTTGCCAATTTTTAGTTCCTAAATTATCTGGGAAAGTGTGAATAACTCTAAGATTTTGATACGCATCAGTATTTTTTATAAAAGTAAGTGCATCTCTCATTTGTTGAACCGGCATAGAAATTTCTTCCGACACATTCCATTGTATTCCCAAATGATGCCCAAATCGACTTATCATTTCTCTGTAATATAGTTTTCTTAAATAATCGCTTTCGTTTTCGAAATGAAACTTATTATTTTCTATCTCAGATAATTTTATATCCACAAACAATCCCAAATACTCAGCATATTCAAATATTTTTTCCCATTGATCTAGTTTAGAAACATCAAATCTGTCTTTATAAAAAAATCCTTTTTCCCAAGTTTTAGAATTATTCTGATTGGTTTCAGCTATAAATTCTTCTTCTGATTTTTTTAAGATATACGGAAATACGTTTCTATCATCGCCATCTACAGAAAAAAGCATCAGCGACATAGAGTTCATACCTTGGTTTGCCAAATATTTCAAAGCACCCAAAACATTATTGCCTTTGTTTGCATCAGGTCCCCATCTAAAAGAAGCAGCAGAAAGTGAGTCAAAATCTTTTGCATGTGGTTCCCAATTTTTCAAAAATTGTTGCAATTTACCTTGCTTACCATAGCCATTTGTGGTAGCGTCAAAATCAACAAAATGTAAAATATTTTCAGGTGAATCAGCACCCATTTTTACAAAATATTCTTTTGTGTCTGCGAACTGCAAATAATGTTCTCCAGCATATTGCAAACGACCTTTTGACCGAAAATCATTACCGGTTTTATCTGAATTTGCAACTACAAAATCGCCCGTTAAATTATCTAAAGGTGAAACACTTTCTCCATCATTAGTTAAAGCAATTTTATTTCCTTTCTTAAAAGAAACTTTATATTTCCAAGTACCGATATTGTTAGGTGAAAAGAAAACTCTCCATTTAGTACCTGAAAAAGCAGAAGTATTGGCAGCCTTTCCATCTCCTGCAAAATGCCCTGGCACGGTATACTCACTTGACCCGTTTGTAAAAGTTACCTCTAAGCGA
>JAGNSI010000128.1:2893-6993 GCA_017988135.1 Pseudarcicella sp. | reverse complement strand
CATTATAAGTTGCTGTATGACAGCGTTAAGTTGTGATTTGCTTTCGTTCTTTAAAAATTTGATATTTGTTACAACTAAAAACAGTTGAATTTGATATAGAAACTGTTGTGATTTGCTTTCGTTCTTTAAAAATTTGATATTTGTTACAACACAAATAGGTCTTTGTATCCCTTTTGAGAGTTGTGATTTGCTTTCGTTCTTTAAAAATTTGATATTTGTTACAACACTTTTGTTGTTTTTGAAATTGATGTGGTAGTTGTGATTTGCTTTCGTTCTTTAAAAATTTGATATTTGTTACAACTTTAACAGGTTCAATAATTTCTTTTTCACAGTTGTGATTTGCTTTCGTTCTTTAAAAATTTGATATTTGTTACAACTATTATTGTGGATGGCTTCCACCGTTACAGTTGTGATTTGCTTTCGTTCTTTAAAAATTTGATATTTGTTACAACATTATCAATATTTTTAATGACAAGAAAATAGTTGTGATTTGCTTTCGTTCTTTAAAAATTTGATATTTGTTACAACATAACCTCTGTAAAAAACAGATTATCAGTAACTTATATCAATTCACAGCATTCATAAAACAACAATTTTGTAACAAGTCATAACAAAGCCCTTTTAGTTTTCGAATTCTAAAAGGGCTTTGTTGTTTAAAATAGTTCCAATTGTTGCGGTGTGTCTGGTCTTCGTTTGGGATCTACGCCTTTAAAAAACTCAATCCTGCCAAACTGAGCATCGGTTATTTCAAATATAATTATCTCTCCAAGTTTGGGTAAACTATTTTTGATTCGTTTTTTATGTACTTCTGCATTTTCTCTACTGCTGCAATGCCTTACATATATGCTGTATTGAAGCATTGCAAAACCGTCGTCGAGCAATGATTTCCTAAATAATCTATAATTTTTGCGATCTTTAGGAGTTTCGGTAGGCAAGTCAAAGTGTACAAATACCCACATAATATGATATTGATTAAGACGTTCATTCATTTTTTTTTATTAGTTTATTGTAGGATACAATAATTTTCTACTTTCTCCTGCATAGCATTTTGCCAAACTAGCCGTAGTTCGCTGGCAACCCACCATTAGCGGGCTTTGTTTGCCATCTATAGTAATATCTAGCTGTGGAATTTTCAACATTTCTTGTTTATGCTCTTTGGTAAGTACCTCTGGTAGATGGCTCAATGTTTGTAAATACTGAAAAATATGTAAGTCTACAACTGGTCGGTATGGCTCCATAATGTCGTCTGCAAGGCAATAAGCATTGTATTTATTGTGGTGATGTATGCCTATACTGGGCAAACATCCACTACCTATTAAACTTCGTGCTATGATAGCACGCAAAATAGCATAACCATAATTGAAAAAATTATTAGGAGGTGCTTCATGTTGCCCTCTGTTTACTTGGTATGGCCCCAACAGCGCCTCCCAATACCTCGCTGCTGCCCTACCCTCTTTGTTTTCAGGATCTCCGCTATTTACATTTTCAGACAAATGCCTTAATACCATTCCATTACATCCCAATAGCTCCATAACTTTTGCCTGATTGCTTATTTTGGCTTCTATGGTTTGTTTCCATAGTTGTTTACGTAATGGCTCGCTGGCATTTAGCTGATGGTTTACTTTTTCAGTAAAAGTATCGTTTCCTACCAAAGCAGTACTAATGCCGGTGGGCAAATGATTTTCGTCGCACCATATCATTACGGTATTATTGGCAAATAGTTTCGCCATGAGCCCTTGTGTTATGGTAATACGTTGGTGATCTATCACCACCAATCCGATATCTTCTACAGGGATACTTACTTGAGCTTCTTTTTTCAAAATATCAGGTAACCCGAGGTTGGTTTCAACCTCGGGTAGTTTAATAATCATTTGATGGTTTTGGAGACTTAAATATGCGGGATTACCAAAATATAACGTTCGTTTTATCATGTTACATAAAGTGCTAGTTTAAAATATTTCAAAATATACATACCAAAAATTTAAATAATTAAAATACTATTCTCCAACATGAACAATCTTACCTAAATGATTAATTCGGACTTTAACAATTCCTACAATCCCTTTTAAACCTAATTGAGGTTTGTAAGCAATATTTTTTAAAGCTGGTTTTTCATCAGTAGTAGTATCCAAATGATGTCTAAAAAAGTAATTTTTGGTAGCTACTTTTTGCACCCTAAACAACCTTTTACTTATTTCTTTCGCATTTTTGGGATCTATTAAATCTATTTCTTTAGGGTCAAAATCTATGTCTGGAAAAACAAAATACTCGTTTTGTTTCATTGTAAATAAGAATGTCCAGTTTAGCGGTTCGCCGTTTTCGTTTTTAGGATTTTTATCTATAATAGGTATACCTTCATTTACCCTAGCAACGGCTTCGTATAACGAAACTATTTGTTCTTGCAAATTACCTTCAGCATCTCTATAAATGGCTACATGGTGGTTGTTGCCTGTACTTACAAAATCTACTGCTTGTTTGTTGCCGTTGGTATCAAGTATCAAATTGCCCAAATGGTCTTTTTTAGAATGTAGTGCTTCGGCATTTTTTACACCTGAAATGGTTACTTTTTTTATAGCAATACCTTTGGCTTCATTTAGCCAAATTGGGTTTTTATCTAAATCTACAAAAGCTTTTTTTGGATCGTTGTTGTATGCTATAAGTCTAGCTTCCAAGATTCTTTTTACTCCTATATCTATTATTTTATCTAGTTTCAAATCTGGCGTAATGTCTTTTCTTATAGTATAATCGTCCTCAAAAGTTTGAATTTTTACCTTTTCAGGGAATTTAATTGTTTTAGCTTGATCTATATAAATTGGATTTTTTTCTAAATCGTTTTTTCCTGTAAATGCTTTTTTTGCATCGTTTTCAAATTTGGCTAACCGTTGTAAAAGCAATTCTTTAAAAACAGGATTACAAACAGTATTTACTTTCTCAATGGTCATTTTACCATCTATCTTTTCTTCTGATACTTTTAGGGTTTTTATTTTACCATATACCGTTTCTTTATGCAATTGTCCACGAGGCGTAAGTGTTATTTGCACTTTGTAATTATCTTTTCCTTTCAGTTTGGTTTTGTTTTTGTTTTTTGTAACTACTTTGTTTTTAGCTTTAAACGAAATCAATACATTTTCTAAATGCTCTCTTGCTTGAGTTCTAAAGTTGAGAATTGGCGATTTGAAAACTCTTTTGTATCCATCATCCGTAGTTGTCTTTTCTAAATATTTGCCTTCTATTCCTTTTATCTCTCTTCCATTTTCAGAATTTTTTTCTTTGGCGTTTAAGTTATTCAAATACTGAATGTATGCTGGTTTGGTAAATGCAACAGTAAGAGCGTCCATAGCATGGTGTCGGTGGTCATTACGTTTTGTCCAATCGGTAATTCGTTCTTTGGTAGTACCGTCTTTTTTCTCTACTTGTTCGGTAAGTCCAAGGTTTTTGTACTTTTCAAAATTGAGTTCTTGCATCACATTTACAAGTCCCCAATCTTCACGTAATCTGTCGGTTACGCTACCAGTGGTGGTGTTTACATTTCTAAAAGCAATTTGTAAAAGTTGTTTAGCCTTTTTTGCAATGTATTGTGTGTCTCTCAAATCACGGTCGATAAAGCCAGTAGGTATTTTATCGCCGGTCATCAAAAGTTTTTTACATTTAGCTTTTGAGATTTTACCGTCTTTCCCCAATTTTTCGACAGTAGTTTTGTAATTTTCCAATTCAGAATTATACTCTTTCGTTACAAAATCAAGGGCTGTGGAATCTGCTTTTTTGATGTTGACATCTCGTTTTTCTAATGTTTTGTTGGAGAAGCTATCGTCAAAAAGTCTAGATTTTGGAATAATATGTTCAATATCAAAACTTTTAGAAAACAACATTTCTTTTGGAATATATGTACCTGAATACAATGTTTTATAGCCATTGCTAGAAAGTTCCTCATAGAGTTTATATCGTATAATATCGTTACGAGTTGGATTTTTGATATTAAACGGAGACTCGCCAAGTATTTTCCTAAATTTCTCATGCTCTAATTTTGAAGCTGAAATATTGGCAGTCATTTCCTCTCTTTCTTTAGCACTTTTCTTTAGCTCACGAGCTAGTTCAATACG
>JAGNSI010000128.1:0-2793 GCA_017988135.1 Pseudarcicella sp. | reverse complement strand
TATTAAACGGAGACTCGCCAAGTATTTTCCTAAATTTCTCATGCTCTAATTTTGAAGCTGAAATATTGGCAGTCATTTCCTCTCTTTCTTTAGCACTTTTCTTTAGCTCACGAGCTAGTTCAATACGTACTTCGTCTGGCTTACCGAGTTCGGGGTCTTTGATTATAGCATTTACCACATGAATCATCTGGTTCAAAATTTTCTCTACTACAGGGTTACGTAAACTATTTTTAGGTAAAATCTCAATTTCGTCATTTAAAACTCTTGCATCATTTTCTTCTTTTGTTAATGAATTAGAATGTTTATAACCTGCTAATGCACAAGCTTCGCTATATTTATTACCTGCTTTCAAAAAAGGTAATATCTTTTTTATGGCTCTAGCTGAAACACTTCCATGGTCTGGCTGTAAAGATACATTTGCTATTATTTTTGCCTTTTCTTCGTTGAAACCAAATTTCAATTGCACGTTTTTAACAATATCTTTATCGTCTTCTACAGAATGTAAAATATGCCATAGTTGATAACTTAATTGCTTGTCAAAAAGGTTGCCTTCGATATCACTATCAAAATCTATAATTTCACTTTTAATGCCAGCTTCTTCGAGCAATATTTTAGTGTTTTGTTTTATTTTTTTTGCATCAAGCGATAGATCTAAATAATGCCCATCTCGCTCAAACATAGCACCAAATGCTTCATAAATAGCTTTGTTGGTATTATTACCTTCTACTTCTTTAAAGTTAAGTTCATATTCTTTCTCTTTATAACCCAAAAACTCAACAACTTCCTTTTTTGTCATTTTCCCTTTTGTGTTTAACTCTTCAAAAAGGAAGTTTTTGGCTTCTAAATCCAAAAAGTTTATTTCTTTTGTCTTTACATTGGTAAATTCTAGATTATTGAGTATTTGCCAGATTTTAAATTCTTGAAACAATGGATTTGAACGAGATATTACTTTATGATGCTTTTCAAACTCACAAGTAGAAATCAGATGTTTTTGAGATTTCAATTTTCGTTGATAAAAAATCACCACATCACGAATTTCTTTTTTCAAAACATCAGTCAATTTTTTATGAAATTGAGCTTGCGTATTCCAAATACGTTCAAATTCATCCATATAATCTTGTCGATAAAAAATTTGATTGCGCAAACTTGTATGAGGATTTTTCGATAATTGAGTATATTGATATTGCCCAACTGTAATTTTATTGAAATACAACTCTTTGCTACGGTCGCTAATTGCTCCTAAATAACCGCTAGATTTATTTAAATCATTATTGATTTCAGCAATCACATAAGCCAATACTTCTTCATCCAGTTTTTCACTCAAAGCCTTGCTTCGCCATTCATAGCTTTGAATATTTTTTAAACCTTTGTCTTTTGCTTTATTTTCAGCGGTGTAAATTTTGAATTTATCTATAAAAATAGCTTTAGTTGCTTTTTGACCTTTATTAGAAAGTTCCTTATATAGATCATCCGATAAGATTTCAGTATGAAATTGTCTTTGAAAACCCCACACTTTATCAAATTCATTTTGTAAATCTGACCTATAAAAGTCAGGGATGTATTTCTTTTTGGCTTTGAGCAACTGTAAAACATATTGCCCAGGTGTTAAGTCATTTTCATACATTTCCTTGGCTATTGCCATGCCGTCAATCGCCATTCCTTCATCCTCTGACTTTGCTTTTCGGCTGCTTTTGTAACCTCTTTTTTTGTTAATCATTAATAAAACTTTGGCAAAATCGTCTAAAGTAATTTCTGATTCAGCAGCTTTGGCTCTAATCTGATATGTCGAAAAAGTAGAATAAGGAGTATTTTCAGCATATTCAAAATCAGAATCAATGATTTTGTGTTCTTTTAATATTTCTAAAAGATTTTCTCTACGAAGTTGGTATCGGTCTAATAACTTTCTTGCACCACGTTTGGCAGTTCTGTCGGCGTTGGGCGATAGTCCTCTACCTGCATTGAAATCACCTGCAGGGTCTTTAGATTCACTTACTTTACCCGATTTATCTACTTTAGAAAAGTTATCGTATTGCAAAATTCTTGCACCAAGTTTAATAATTGATGATTTTTCTATGTTTTCATCGTCATTTACCAATGCCCATCCAATAGAAGTGCTGCCCAAGTCGAGCCCTAAAACTTTTTTCATAATTATGTTTATTAAAGAATTTAATTTCAAAAACAATTCGACATGAATTGTTTTTTATTGGATAAAATATTAAAGAAAAATACACAATAAACGTTTGCAAGGACATCAATTATACTCGTCCAATTGTAGTAAAATGCGTATTTAAACAAATGTATAACTTATTAGGTTTTCAAAATAATATTTCAAAAAAAATACGTTAAAATACAATACAATTTCCTTCAAATAAAAAACAAGTATAAACCACGCTCACCTACCGAAACCATTCAAAAAAAACTACAATTCGCTTTTTTTGTATTAATTTTGCAGATTCCTAACTTACAGGAATTCAGAATATGACAACTATACAAAACCAAATAGAAAAGCGTAGAACTTTCGGAATCATTTCTCACCCAGATGCTGGAAAAACTACGCTTACCGAAAAATTATTATTGTTTGGAGGAGCCATTCAGACTGCAGGTGCCGTAAAATCTAATAAAATCAAAAAAGGGGCTACCTCAGATTTCATGGAAATAGAACGCCAAAGGGGTATTTCTGTAGCCACTTCGGTAATGACACTCGAATACAACGATGTCATCATAAACATTCTAGATACACCCGGTCACAAAGATTTTGCTGAAGATACTTACCGTACGCTTACAGCTGTAGAT
>JAGNSI010000127.1 GCA_017988135.1 Pseudarcicella sp. | reverse complement strand
GTCTATATCCAGCATCAATTGTTCTACTTTTTTTGGCTCTGTGCCATCGTAAATGTCTCTTATTCTTAATTTTGTATCTACCAGTACAAAGCCACCGCTGTGTACGATTCCACCGGGCTGACTTGGATCGTCTACTGCAGAAACCATGTAACTTTTTTGACCAATTTTATAAATGTCCTCTTTTTTGCCTGTTACAAATTGCCATTTTTGGGTGTTTACATGCAAATTTTCTGCAAAATTTTTCAATACTTCAGGGCTATCATTGCTGGGGTCAATAGTGTGAGAAAGCAACATAACTTGGGAATTATTCAAATATTTTTTGTAAATCTTCAGCATTTGCGTTTTCATGGTAGGGCAAATAGTAGGGCAGGAGGTAAAAAAGAAATCTGCAACATAAATTTTCCCTTTTACCGTTTTTTCTGAAATGGTATCGCCGTCTTGGTTGATAAATTTAAAATTAGGTATGCTATGATACACCGTATCTGTGAACTCTTTACCGTTCACAATACTTTTTTTTAGGCTTTTGTTTCCTAAAAATGGCAACTGTTTTGGGGACTGAGAGCAGGCAATTATTATTGTGCTCAATACCACCAAAGATAAAAAAATACTGTAGTGCTGTTTTTTTTTATTTACCATTATTCAATGATTTTAAGTACAATTCGGCTTCTTCAATACTGTTATTGGTCAATTCTTTTATGTCCGATATTTTCTTTTTTTCTGAATTATAGTATTCTTTTTTCGACTCATCTTTTATGCTTTGAACGTCGTATTCTTTCATCCAGCTCATCATGGCACTATCTGAAGAATCTAGCTTGAAGTATATTTTTTTAATAGAAAGACTGTCGCCAGATATACTTGCCAATGAATCTAAAGAGCTTTTTAAAGTCATTAATTTATCTTGTTTTGGCATCACTTCATCGTGAATCACCATTATTTCTTTGTGAATATCTTCATTGCTATGGCTTTGACAAGCTATATTTAACATGGCTATGCCAAGTAGTAAATGGATTTTATGTGACATTTTATTTAAAATTTTGTTTTTAAAAACTGTGCTGTATAGTTGTTATCTAAAAGTATCATTTCTTCGGGAGTACCTGCAAAACTGAGATTGCCACCTTTATCACCACCTTCAGGACCAAGATCTATGATATAATCTGCTGATTTTATGATTTCTATATTATGCTCAATAATGATAACGCTGTCTCCTTGTTCTACTAAAGCATTTATGGCTACCAATAGTTTTTTGATATCATGAAAGTGCAAACCAGTGGTAGGTTCGTCAAAAATAAACATAGTTTTGCCTTTGTTGCTTATTCCTTTTCCCAAAAAGCTAGCCAATTTTACCCTTTGTGCTTCACCACCCGATAGTGAGCTGGAAGACTGACCGAGCTTGATATAGCCCAAACCTACTTTTTGTAGAGGAACCAATTTTTCTGCTACTTTGGGGTCAGCTTTACTGAAAAAATCTATACTTTCATCGATGGTCATGTCTAGCACATCGGCAATAGTTTTTTCATTGCATAGAATGTCCAATATTTCTTGCTTGAATCTTTTGCCTTTACACGAATCGCATTTGAGTTTGATATCTGCCATAAATTGCATTTCTATGGTAGTTTCTCCTTCTCCTTGGCATTCTTCGCATCGTCCGCCTTCTACATTAAATGAAAAATTGCCAGGTTTGAAACCTCTCGATTTTGCCAAACCTTGCTCGGCATACAGTAACCTTATTTGGTCATAAGCTTTGATATAAGTTACGGGGTTAGAACGTGACGATTTTCCAATCGGATTTTGATCAATCATTTCCACCGCTTCAATTTTATTTAAGCTACCGCTAATACCTTCGTGTTTGCCTATTTCTTCGGTACTTTGTCCCAATTGCCTAGCTAAAGCAGGATAAAGTATTTTACGAATCAAGGTAGATTTTCCAGAACCCGATACGCCAGTTACTGCAACCAAAACACCCAATGGTATTTGTACGTCTATATTTTTAAGGTTGTTTTCTCTTGCACTTTTTATAGCTATATGCTGAATAGCTTTTCTTCTAAATGTAGGTATTGAAATAATATCTGTACCATTTAAAAAATTGATAGAATAACCTTTATCTTCAGAAAAAGTATCGTTTTTGTCGCCCAATTTTGGAGCGGGACCTTGATAAATTAGTTCGCCACCATGCTGACCTGCGTCTGGACCGATGTCTATTATCTGGTCTGCGGCACGCATTACTTCTTCCTCATGTTCTACTACTATTACAGTATTGCCAAGGTCTCTAAGCGACTCTAAAACAGACACAAGTTTCAAGGTGTCTCGTGGGTGTAAGCCTATAGAAGGTTCGTCCAAAATATACATTGAGCCCACCAATGAGCTACCCAGTGTAGTGGCTAATTTTATACGTTGAAACTCTCCACCTGACAAACTAGAAGTGAGTCTATTTAACGTTAAATAACCCAGCCCAACTCTTTCAAGATACGAAATTCTATTTTTTATTTCAACCAATATACGGTCGGCTACTTTATGCTGATGTGCGTTTAGATCAATGGTTTCGAAAAAAGTATGTAGTTTTTCAACAGGCAATAAAACCAAATCTACAATAGATTTATCCGAAATCATTACATAAGAAGCATCTTTTCTAAGCCTTGAGCCTTTACAATCATGGCAAATTGTTTTAGCACGATACCTTGATAGCATTACTCTGTACTGTATTTTGTAAGATTCTTTTTCTATTATACTGAAAAAAACATCCAGACCTTCAAAGTATTTATTTCCTGTCCAAAGTAGTTTTTTTTGAGCTTCGGTAAGCTCTTTATAGGGTCTGTGAATAGGAAAGTCAAAAGAAGTAGCGTTTTTAATTAATGGAAGCAACCAATCTGACATTTTTTCCGATCGCCAAGGGGCTATAGCACCTTCATATACAGAAAGGTTGTGTTCGGGAATTACTAAATCTATGTCTAGCCCCAGCACCTTGCCATAGCCATCGCAAGTTTTACAAGCCCCAAACGAATTGTTGAATGAAAACAGATTCAATGACGGTTCTTCAAAGCTCATTCCATCTAATTCAAACTTATCTGAAAAAGTTTTTTTTCCGACTGTTATTATTTCTACAAAACAAATACCTTCTCCTTCAAAAAAAGCAGTTTGTACCGAATCCGAAAAACGAAACAATGTTTCTTCATCGTTGATTTTTACAATAGCTCTGTCTATCAGAATACAAATATTTTCAGGATTTTTTAGGATAGTTTTGTCGAAATCAGTTGGTTTTTCTAAAATTTCTTCCAAATAAACCATCTCATTTTCAAATAAAATTCTGGTATATCCTTTTTGAAGTAAAATTTGTAATTCTTCTATTACAGTTTTGTCTTTTCGGTGTAAAAAAGGGCATGAAACTATTACTTTAGTGCCCTCAGGATGATTTAAAATATAATCAACAACGTCTGTAACATGGTCTTTTTGAACTTTTTTGCCTGATATAGGTGAAAAAGTTTCTCCGATTCGGGCAAAAAGCAATTTTAGATAATCGTAAATTTCGGTTGTGGTACCTACAGTAGACCTTGGGTTTTTAGTAGAAGTTTTTTGTTCGATGGCAATAGCTGGCGAAACACCTTTTATATAGTCTACATCGGGTTTTTCCATTCGCCCTAAAAATTGTCTGGCATAACTGTTCAGACTTTCTACATACATTCGTTGTCCTTCTGCAAAAAGCGTATCAAACGCCAAAGAAGATTTTCCAGAGCCCGACAAACCTGTGATAACTACCATTTTGTTGCGAGGAATGGCAACATCTATATTTTTCAAATTGTTTACCCTAGCCCCTTTTATGATGATATGATTTTTGGGGTCAAGGTCATCTATTGGCGTAGTCATAGTAGATTTTGTTGTAGACTGCTTCATTTAGCAAATATAAACGCTTTTAAGTGATTTTTAAGACCAATTCCTTTTAAAAATAGCTTAGACAAAAAGCTAAAATTGGTTTAAAAAACTTTTGTATTTTTTGATAATGAATTTCTTTTAGAAAAAGTATGTTTCATTGTTAGCATTGAATTTTATTTTTTTTTGAATATAAAAAAAAGCGTAAATTAGATTTTTTAAAACCGAAAAATAACGCCGATGAACACTTTGAAATTAAACAAAATTGCGAGCATATTCTTTTTTGCCATTATACTTTTATGTAGCTCATTTGATAAAGCTTTGGCACAAGACCCAGTGGTAATAACCGAAGATTCTACAATAGCTGAAGATAGAAATCCTTCAAATGAATTAAGCAAAAAAACATTTAAACAAAGACTTAAGTTTGGAGGAGCAATTTCTTCTGCATCTTTTTCAAATCAATATGCTAATTTTGGATTGTCGCCTTTGTTGGGTTATCAAGCAACGCCAAACTTAACATTAGGTGCTGGACTTTCATACCAATATTTTAAAGTATTAAATGATGATGTTTCATTGTTTGGTCAAAAAATATTTGCACGTCAAGAATTACCTTTTTTTGATCGTATTATTAATGGTTCTTATTTGATAGCACAAATAGAAAATGTTATAACACCTTCAAATTCGCCATTTGGTAAGTTTAGTAATCCAGTTCTTTTAGGTTTAGGTTTTGGTATTTTAAATGTGATGATAGACCTAAATTACAAAAATAATCAAATGTCTCCTTACGAAAGTAGCGTTAGCCCACTTATGGTACAGGTTAGTGGATTCTTTTAATACAATCATGTTATGATATCAAAAATCAATTAATAGTGCTGGTTTAGGTTTTAGCTGTGGGGGTAAAATTTTAGACAACAAAGCTCAGTTTTGTGGACATTTGATAGAGTAAATCATTTTTTGACTACATTTTTATATAATTTAAACGAGTATTTAACATGAAAATTACAAGAAATTTATTACATTTGCAATATTGTTGCAAATGACAAATAAAATGAATGATTTTTTCAAAAAACATTAAATTAATACACCTGATAGCTCTTATGAGCTTTATTTTAGTTTTTTCAAACACAGTTTTTTCTCAAAAATTAGAACTTGAAAAACATTCATGCCAATGTTTTATAAAAGGAAGGGTGGTAGATGAGCTTAGCCAACAGCCAATAGTTGGTGCAGTAATTCACCTAAAAGAACTACGCAAAGGAACACTTACAGACAAAAATGGCTATTATCAAATAAGTAATATTTGCGAAGGAAAATATACTATTTTGGCTAAAATAGTAGGTTATCAAGAAAAAAAATCATTAATAAACCTCAAACATGAAGATGCTACTGAGCATGATTTTAAATTAGATGAAAATGAAATTCACCTAGATTTAATACAAATCAAAGCAAAAAAAAATCAGCATCTTACCCAAGAAAAATCTTTTTTAGAAGGTCAGCAATTAGATCAAACCAGAGGGCAAACTTTAGGCGAATCACTCAAGCAAATATCTGGTCTTACCACTTTACAAACGGGAACTTCAGTGTCAAAGCCAGTGATTCATGGCATGCATTCCAATCGTGTATTGATAATGAACAATGGTGTTCGCCAAGAAGGTCAGCAGTGGGGGAGCGAACATGCACCTGAAATAGACCCTTTTGTGGCTCAAAAAATCACAGTTTTGAAAGGTGCTTCAGGCGTAAGATATGGCGCTGATGCCATTGCTGGGGTGATAATACTAGAGCCCAACCCTTTGCCAGATTCTAATAAAATTTCAGGCGAATGGAATAATATTTATTTTACCAACGGTCGTCAATGGGTAAGCTCAGCATTAATAGAAAATGGCTATAAACGTGCTAAAAATAGTGAAATCCCGTTTACATTAGGCATGCGAGTTCAAGGAACTTACAAAAAAGGTGGCAATGTTTTTACTCCAAAATATAACCTTGCTAATACAGGAATGAATGAATTTAATTATTCATTATCAGCTAATTACAAAAGGAAAACTTGGCTTTCTGAGATATTTTTTAGTCAGTTTTCTACTCAGATAGGTATTTTTTCAGGCTCTCATATCGGTAATACTTCCGATCTGACTATTGCTTTACAACAAAATAAACCTCAAGCTATTTACACACCCGACGAGTTTACTTACGCCATAGATCGCCCTTTACAAGACGTTCAACATTATTTATTGAAGTTGAAAAATGTTAAGAATTTTAGTAAATCTAAATTGTCTTTTAATTTTTCTCATCAATATAACTTTAGGCAAGAAGTAGATAAATTGAGAGGAAGCAAAGATTTAATACAATTGTTTAAACTTCGTACATACACATCAGAAGTTGTGCTAGAACACCAACCCATCGCTCGATTGTTTTCTGGAATGATTGGTGTATCGGGTTTATACCAAGAAAATATCACTTCGGGTACATTCGAAAAACCAACATCATCAACTGTTTTGATACCTAATTTTAGAAATTTGACGGGTGGAATATTTTTGATAGAAAGAATAGTGAAAAACAAGTGGGAGGCAGAGTTAGGAATAAGATATGATAACAGGAATCTGGAAGCTAATTTTATCCCTAAAGGTCAGCAAAACATCGTAAACAATATTCAATTCAATGATAATATTACGGGTACTTTTGGAGCCAATTACAGACCTAACTCTCAATGGAATTTTATAGCCAACGTAAGTTCGGCTTGGCGAGCTGCAACTGTAAACGAAATGTTTAGTGATGGTGTTCATCATGGTGCCGCAAGCTACGAAAAAGGTGATCCAAATCTTATGTCTGAGTCAGCCATAAATACCAATTTTACGATAAATTTTATTTCAAAAGCTTTTCAATTCGAAATACATAGTTATCTTAATTATATCAAAAATTACATATTTTTGGCTCCAACTGGTAAAGCTACTTTGAGTATCAGAGGGGCATTTCCTTCATTTGTTTACACGCAAACAAACGCAAATTTTCAAGGATTTGATTTTAACTCAAGTCTTAGGTTGCACAAAAATTTTAATTTCATATCAAAATTATCTTATCTAAAAGCACAAGACCTGACAAACAATCAACCTATATTTTTGATACCAGCCAACCGTATCGAAAACACACTGCAATTCAACCAAAATAGAAGTCAATTTGCTATCTCGCACCAATTTGTGGCCAAAA
>JAGNSI010000126.1 GCA_017988135.1 Pseudarcicella sp. | reverse complement strand
GTATTAGGTTACGAAACAACAACAGATGAAATTGTTAGATATGAAGTAAGACCTTCAGATAATTCTTGGAACTTAGGAGCAAATCTTAATTTAGATATATTGTACGAAGTTGCCAAAAATTGGCAAGTTGGTTTAACAGCAGCTGGCTATTTAACTCAAACTAATTACAAAGAACTGAATGCAGCAAACAACTTAAATGATAATTCACTTAGAATAAATGACTATACAAGAGAACATGGAGGATTCAATGTTGGTTTAGCTGTTGCACATAAATTCAAAACTTGTACAGGAAATACAATATATACATTACTTCCACCTCCTCCAGCACCAGTTATTTGCTATACACCTTCTTTGGCAGATGGCTTAAATGGAAAAATATTTGACTTTGGTTCTACTGAAAGACCTAACTTCAAATGGAAGTCATCATCATTGACTCCTGAACAAGAAGATTATATAGTTAAGGTATACAAAGCAGATGGAAGCGGTACACCAATTTTCCAACAAACATCAAAAAATAATACGCTTTCTTTACCAACTGACTTAACTTTGGGCGGAGCTGACGGTGGTTTCTACTACTATACAGTACAATCTAGCATAGAGAAAAAATGTCTTTCAGAAGCTGCTGCTGCAAGTTTCATCTACAAACCAAAACCAATAGAAGTAGATTTAGCTGCAACAAAACCTGTATCTGATCAATATAAAATAAAAATATTTGGAGGTTCTTCTTCAAGCTCTTACGATAGAAGTGGCACACCTAGTACTTCAGTACGTCGCAAAGCTGTAAGAAAATCATACAAACCAAAAACTAGCGGTTCGACAGCTTCGGCTTCTGCACCAGCAAAAAAACGTATTATTCCAAGACGTAAATCTAGTGGATCTACTATCATCAAATCTACTACAAATACATCAACAGTGAACTACGAAAACGTAACTGAAAATCCAAACATCAAATGGCCTTCGGATTTACCTTTACCGAAATCACCTTCGATATATGAGTACGAAGTACAACGTTTAAACTCTGGAGATTGTAAACCAACAGGAACTGTGGCTAAATATAAATTCTATATTGACCCTAAAAATCCTAATGACATTAGAATTGTACCAGACAAAAAGAAATAATTAATCTTGTAAAAAAAGCCTCCTAAACAACTGGGAGGCTTTTTTTATATAAATCCAATAAAACGAATAAAATAATACAATAAAAACGCCGTTTATAAGTCATCAAAAAACTTTCAACATTAATTAACATGAAAAAAATAGCCATTTCCTTATTTTTATTTATCGGAATAAGTTTTCATAGTTTTTCTCAACAATCACCAATGGACAAACCATTAATTAAAAAAATAGAAGTAACAGGAAGTGCTGAGCAAGAAGTTTTACCAGACGAACTATATGTTTCGATTTCATTAAGAGAGTATTACAAAGAATCAAACAACAAAAACAAAGTAGATATCTCAATATTAGAGAAACAACTTTCAAATGCAGTACAAGAAGCAGGCATTCCCAAAGAGAACTTCTCTATAGGCAATCTGAGCGGCTACCGTGAATGGTGGGGAAAGAAAAAACCAACTACATTTTTAGAAAGTAAAAACTACATTATCAAAGTGCAAAACCTTTTCAAAATAGATGGTATTGTTTCGAAAGTCGACGAAAAAGGTATTGCTTATATGAATGTGGATAGGTCTGAATATTCTAAAATAGAACAATTACGCAAAGAAATAAAGACAAAAGCATTACAAGCAGCAAAAGAAAAAGCAAAATTTCTTTTAGAAGGAATAGGTGAAAACTTAGGTGAAGCCATAGAAATAACTGAAATAGAAAACGGCTATCATATGCCTGTATCTTACTCCAATATGATGATGAAATCAGCACAAATGGATGCATCACAATCTTCTATGCCAGATAGCAATATAGATGTTCAAAAAATAAAAGTTAGATACGAAATGAAAGCAATATTTAGAATTAAATAAAAATCAAGCTTCCTGAATATCAACAAAATCAATGCATTTTTGAACGTTTAGATAAATACGTTTTCAAAACTACATCAAAATCGTCTTGGGCATCAACTTCTATAAAATCTATCTTAAATTGAGCACATTTTAGCTTTAGCTCATCATGAAATTTGTTTATTTTAGATTGATATTGAGCTTTCACCAATGCTGGATTTAGGGTTATTTTGTCGTTGGTTTCTATATCAATAAATTCATACGGTTTGTTTTCAAAATCAAAATCAAGCTCCGTTTTTTTATCCATCACATGAAAAAGTATTACTTCATGCATTTTATGTTTGAAATGTTGTAAAGATGAAAAAAGTGAGTTGGTATCCTCCATTTTGTCAAACATATCGCTAAACAATACAATTAACGAACGTTTCCCTGCTTTTTCGGCTACTTGATGAAGTACGTCGGGTATGGATGTTGTCTGTAAATTAGGCTGATTCGATAAAGTATTTTGTAGATCAAGAAAGAGCTTATGAATATGCCCAGGTGTTGATTTTAATGGTGTTTGTAGTTCTATTTTATCCGAAAATAAGGTCAAACTTACTGCATCTCTTTGTTTTTGAAGCATCACCATGATGCAAGCAGCAGCCATTGTTGAAAATTTTATCTTGTGACACTCTCCTTGAGGATAAAACATTGAAGAAGAAACATCTAATAATAAATGGCATCTCAAGTTGGTCTCTTCTTCATATCTGCGGGTAAACAGTTTGTCTGTTTTGGCAAAAACTTTCCAATCGATATGGCGAGTGCTTTCTCCTGTATTGTAAAGACGATGCTCGGCAAACTCCACTGAAAAACCGTGAAAAGGTGATTTATGCAAACCTGTAATAAAACCCTCTACCATTTGTTTTGCCAAAAACTCTATATTGCTATACGCTCTTACGACTGACGATGTTTCCATTATTTTATATTATTATTCTCAAAGATAAACATTCTAAATAAATGCCTGTATATGTTTTTTTTATTTCGCAATATAAATTTAACATTGAATAATATGTTTAAAATTTGGGCAAACTCAAAATAATTTCTATTTTTACACATTCGTGAACCATAAAATTGTTAGCTAAAAGTGGAAGAAAAAGACAGAGATGAGATTTTTTCTAAAAAAATCAGAGCAGGAAAGAGAACTTATTTTTTTGATGTAAAAGCCACACGCTCAAGTGACTATTATATCACTATTACAGAGAGCCGTAGACAACAAAAAGACGACGGATTTACTTACGAGAAACATAAACTTTTTATTTATAAAGAAGATTTTGGGAAATTCTTGGAAGGGCTCACAGAAGCAGTTGATCACATCAAACATGAGTTACTTCCTGATGTAGATTTTGACCAATTTGCTCGTAATGATGAAGAGTATTATGCACAGCAATCAAGTAAAAAAGATTTCAATTTGGTTGAAGAAGAACAGACTTCAGACCTAAAGTGGGACTAGCTATAAATATTAGCTGTTTAAAATATTGTATAAAAGCTAAAAGGCAAGCACCAAAAGTGTATGCTTTTTAGCTTCTTTTTTTGTATTTTTGTGAAAAATTACGCCAAAAAAATGCGTAAAAGAAACAAATTCTAGAATTAATATGGGTTTAAAATGTGGAATTGTAGGTTTACCAAATGTTGGGAAATCGACTTTATTTAGTGCTATATCGTCAAACAAAGCAGAAGCGGCAAACTACCCTTTCTGTACTATAGAACCCAACGTTGGTGTGGTAACGGTACCAGACGAAAGGTTAAATGTGCTTGAACAACTGGTAAACCCAAAGCGTGTTTTACCTACCGTGATAGAATTTGTAGATATAGCTGGCTTGGTAAAGGGAGCCTCTACAGGTGCAGGGCTTGGCAATAAATTCCTAGGTAATATCCGAGAGGTAGATGCTATCATTCATGTAATCAGATGCTTTGATGACGACAATATTGTGCACGTGGAAGGACGTGTAAACCCTGTTTCAGACAAAGAAATAATAGATTTTGAATTACAAATTAAAGATTTAGAATCTGTAGACAAAAAAATACAAAAACAAGAACGTGCAGCTAAAGCAGGCGACGCTAAAGCTAAAGCAGAAGTTGCCACATTGAATCTATACAAAACAGCTCTCGAAGCAGGTAAGTCTGCACGAACTGTGGAAGTAGAAGCTGAAGCAAAGAAAAATGCAATAGGCGATTTATTTTTATTGACAGACAAACCTGTAATCTATGTTGCCAATGTAGATGAAGCTTCTGTTTCTCAAAAAGGGAACGCATTGGTAGATCAGCTAAAAGAATCTGTAAAAACCGAAAATGCCCAGGTAATTGTGGTATGTGCGGCAATAGAAGCTCAGATATCTGAAATAGAAGATTTAGAAGAAAAACAAATGTTTCTTGAAGAATACGGGTTAGTAGAATCTGGACTAAGTCAATTGATAAAAGCTTCTTATTATCTTTTAAATTTGATTACTTATTTCACCGCTGGCGTTCAAGAGGTAAGAGCCTGGACAATTGTAAAAGGCTGGAAAGCACCTGCTGCTGCGGGCGTAATCCATACAGATTTTGAAAGAGGGTTTATCAGAGCTGAAGTAATAAAATTTAACGACTACGAACAATACAAGTCAGAAAATGCTTGTAAAGAAGCGGGGAAAATGTCTGTTGAAGGTAAAGACTATGTAGTAACAGATGGAGATGTAATGCACTTTAGATTCAACGTTTAATTTTTTTTTTTAAAAGTTAAAAAAAAAGACCTTCAACGAATTGAAGGTCTTTTTTATGAAGAGTATGTCAAAAAATTATTTCACCCTTGTCCAAACTGTAGTTCTGCCCAACAAAGAAACGCCTATGAAACCACGCAAATCTAAGGTATTTATATTTTGCATTTTCATAGTACAAGAATATGTTTTCCCGTTTTTAGGATCATAAATAGTTCCTTCTTCCCAATATGTGCCGTTGAAAACGAAATTTTTAAGAATTTCTAAACCAATCACACTGTTGTTTCTCAATGCAGCATTGGGATTTTTAGTGTCTTTGCTAGGGTTTTTACCCCAAGAAACTTTGCCAAAATACTTATTGTCTCGCTTGTAAATGAGCACTTTGCCCTCTTTAGACTCTGCAAGCCACTCTCCTACTACATCATCAGGCTTTATTTTTTGAGCAATTGTAGAAAAACAAAATACATTTATAAGCAAAAAGAGAATTGATTTTTTCATGTGAAAACGAATAAAATGATTGAAAATAATTTTTATAAAAATATTAAATTTATAATGATTTCAAAAAGATAAAAGTCAATTTTAAAATAAAAATATTATTCTAAGAAAAATTAATTATTTCATTACATAAACAACTGAAAACCAAACAATTAAACAAAACATATATTAATTTAACACAATTATTTATATTTAAAGCTTGTCTATTCTGTTGGTTATTGATAAATTTGTTCTATGGAATGATATTATATGATTTTTTTACAATAATTTCTTTCCAAAACATAAAACGCATTTTAATTATTTTTATTATTTATACATGAATTATCCACTTACGCAAATACCCGAAAGACCATTAAAACCAAGAGAAACTGGTTACACAATGGTGATGGACAAAGGGTTATCGATGAGACAAGTTGAGGATTTTTTAGAAACGAGTGCTCAATATACTGACATTGTAAAATTAGGCTGGGCTACGTCTTTTGTAACACCCAATTTAAAAGAAAAACTAGCTATATATAAATCTGCCGGCATACCTGTATATTTTGGAGGTACACTTTTTGAAGCTTTCATTATACGCAATCAGTTTGACGAGTATCGTCGTATTCTTGATCAATTTGGCATGGAATACGCAGAAGTTTCTGACGGTTCTCTAGAAATGAACCAAGACGATAAGTGCAACTATATCAGAACATTAGCACAACAAGTAACGGTACTTTCTGAAGTGGGCTCTAAAGACGAAGCTAAAATAATACCTCCTTACAAATGGATAAAACTAATGCGTATGGAGCTTGAAGCTGGAGCTTGGAAAGTAATAGGCGAAGCACGAGAAGGTGGAAATGTTGGATTGTTTCGTTCTTCTGGAGAAGTTAGACAAGGATTGGTTGAAGAAATTTTAACCGAGATACCTGAAGACAAAATCATTTGGGAAGCACCTCAAAAAGCCCAACAAGTATGGTTTGTAAAATTGGTAGGCGCCAATGTAAATGTAGGAAACATTTCACCTAATGAGGTTATATCATTAGAAACCATACGCTTAGGATTGAGAGGCGATACTTTCAGCCATTTTTTAGATAAATAATATTAATAGTTATTTAAGGCTAATTGTACACTCACAATTAGCCTATTTTTTTTTCAAAAAAATTAAAAAACCACTATGGAAATCATCAATAGTTTATTAGCATTACTCAAAGACCCACTTCAATTTTTATCTGATTTCATTTCACAGCACGGCACTTTGACCTACGGACTTCTTTTTCTTATCGTGTTTGTAGAAACAGGACTAATAGTAATGCCTTTATTACCAGGCGACTCCTTGCTTTTTGCGGTTGGTGTAGTGGCTTCGTCTACTGGCAAAATAGATGTTTTATTCGTAATTCCATTGCTGATAATAGCTGCACTACTGGGCGATAATGTCAATTATTTTGTGGGAAAATATTTCAGCTCTTTTATAAAATCTAAAGAAAAAATATTATTTCTTAAAAAATCTCACATTACAAAAACCGAGGAGTTTTACGAAAAAAATGGACCTAAAACAGTAATATTAGCCAGATTTGTACCCATCGTAAGAACAGTAGCACCATTTATAGCTGGTACTGGAAATATGAAATATGCTAAATATATCACCTACTGCATTTTAGGTGCAATATTATGGGTTACGTCTATTACATTATTGGGCTATTTCTTGGGTACAAACGAGTGGGTAAAACATAATTTCGAAAAAATAGTACTTGGCATTGTTGCGTTTTCTGTGGTGCCAATGCTGATTGGTCTTTTGAAAGGAAAAAGTATTGCTCAAAAATAATGTTTGATAATTATTATTTATTAAATCTTATATCCTTTGTTTAGGCTAAAAACATACAGAGAACAAATAGGTTCTCATAACAGGGCGAACACATAAGTTCGCCCCTACGTGAAAA
>JAGNSI010000026.1 GCA_017988135.1 Pseudarcicella sp. | reverse complement strand
AATGATCCAACAAAACTGTGTTTTTTTAATAACAATAGGTCAAATAAAATCTGCAAACCTTAGGATTAAATTGTTTGATACCATAAAAAATAATGGAGGTGAATTGGTTACTATCATTGCCCCAACAGCTTATGTTTCATCCAAAACCAAAATAGCAGAAGGTACTATCATCATGCATCATGCTTTTGTAAATACAGGAGTAGAAATAGGAACTAACTGTATTGTCAATACCAAAGCAGTGCTAGAACACGAAGTGAAAGTAGGTAATAATTGTCATATTTCGGTAAATGCTGTACTCAATGGTGCAGTAGAAATAGGCGACAATTGTTTTGTAGGAAGTAATGCTGTTTTTTATCAAACCGTTTCGATAGTATCCAATACATTGATAGGAGCAGGCTCAGTTGTTGCCAAATCTTTAAAAAATGATGGGATTTATTTAGGGAATCCATTAAGGAAAATACAATAAATGAAACACACAATAATTATAGCAGAAGCAGGTGTAAACCACAATGGAGACATTGAATTGGCGAAACAACTGATAGACCAAGCCCACAATGCAGGTGTTGATTATGTAAAATTTCAAACTTTTAAAGCATCAAACATCGTAAGTAAAGAGGCACAAAAAGCTAATTATCAAAAAAATCAAACAGACGCCAACGAATCTCAATGGCAAATGCTCAAAAGGTTGGAACTAAATGAAGAGTCGCACGATATTTTAATGAAATATTGCGAAACAAAACCGATTCATTTTTTATCGACACCATTTGATTTAGAAAGCATAGATTTACTAAAAAAAATAGGAATAAAATTAGGGAAAATTCCATCAGGTGAAATTACCAATTTGCCTTATTTAAGAAAAATGGCTCAAACTTTCGAGCAAATTATTCTTTCAACTGGCATGGCAAATATGCAAGAAATAGAAGATGCCATCAAGGTTTTACTAGCATCGGGTACCCATAAAGATCATATCACCGTTTTGCATTGCAACACCGAATATCCAACGCCTATGATAGACGTAAACTTGCATGCAATGAATACCATTCAGCAAGCTTTTGGCGTGAAAGTGGGTTATTCAGACCATACCAATGGCATAGAAGTGCCTATTGCGGCGGTAGCTTTGGGTGCAAGTGTTATAGAAAAACATTTTACGTTAGATAAAAATATGGAAGGTCCAGACCATCAAGCTAGTTTGGAACCCGAAGAACTGAAAGCCATGGTAGATGCGATACGAAACATAGAAATTGCCATTGCTGGAACAGGAATAAAAGAAACGACCGATTCGGAACGTAAAAATATCACCATCGCCCGCAAAAGTATTTTGGCGGCAAAAGACATCAAAAAAGGTGAAATTTTTGATGAAAAAAATCTGATTGTAAAACGACCAGGCAATGGAATCAGTCCAATGCTTTGGGATGAAATTATAGGAAAAGTAGCTGTGAGAGATTTTCAAACAGATGAATTGATAGAATTGTGAAAAAAATATGCGTTATAACAGGCACACGTGCCGAATACGGATTGCTTTCGCCATTGATGAAAGCCATACAAACAGACGATGCCTTTGATTTGCAAATTTTAGCAACAGGCATGCACCTTTCACCAGAATTTGGCTTGACTTATCTGCAAATAGAAAATGATGGTTTTCAAGTTTCGGAGAAAGTAGAAATGTTACTTTCATCAGATACTACTGTGGGTATAGCCAAATCTACAGGTTTGGGAATGATAGGCTATGCAGACGCTTTGAACCGTTTGAAGCCCGATTATTTGGTAGTTTTGGGAGATAGGTACGAAACCTTTGCTGCTGTTACCACTGCTTTTTTAATGAAAATTCCCATTATTCATCTTTCAGGAGGAGACGTTACCGAAGGTGCAACAGACGATGCTTTGAGGCATTCTATTTCTAAAATGTCGTACCTGCATTTTACCTCTACTGAGACTTATAGGAAACGAGTTATTCAATTGGGCGAATCGCCCGAGAGAGTATTCAATGTGGGTGGAATAGGGATAGACAATATCGTAAAAATGTCATTGCTTTCACGTGAAGAATTGAGTAAATCGGTCAATTTTGATTTAAGTAAACCTTATTTTTTAATTACTTTTCATCCAGTTACTTTAGAAAATCATTCTTCCGAAAGCCAGTTTCAAGAGTTGTTAAATTCTTTTGATGAATTTCCTGATTTTAGGATATTGATAACATTACCAAATTCTGATGCAGACGGTAGAATTATTATCAAAATGATTCAAGAGTATGCCCAAAAAAATGCCGAAAGAGTTTCTGTGCATACCAATTTAGGTCAATTGCGGTATTTATCGGCCATTAAATACGCATCTGCTGTAATCGGTAATTCGTCGAGTGGGGTAGTAGAAGTAGCCTCTTTTAAAGTACCCACCGTAAATATTGGCGACCGACAAAAAGGTAGAGCTAAGGCTGATTCAGTAATTGATTGTGAAACCAATCAGCAGGCAATTTCAATGGCAATCAATAAGGCTATTTCTGTCGATTTTCAAACCTATTGCCAAACCGTTGAGAATATTTATGGCAAAGGCAACACAACTGAACAAATACTCGCTATCTTGAAAAACTTTAAAGCTGACATAAATCTAAAGAAAAAGTTTTACGATTTATAAAGCAAAAAGTCCAATACATTTTTTTTTAATAAATGGATTTACAAAAAAACTTAATCAGTGTTCAATCTACAGCTAGAGAAGCACTCAGAAAGCTGGATTCAGAAGCAAAAGGCATCACGGCACCTGTATTGTTTGTTTATGATTTGAACCAAAAAATAGTAGGTTCATTGACAGACGGAGATATAAGAAGAGGGCTTATCAATAACCTTGGTATAGATGATACTGTGAAAGATTTTATGTTTGCAGACTTTAGATTTTTTAGTCCAAACAATATTACAAAAACAGAAATACAATCGCTGAAATCTAGAAATATTCGCTTTGTACCCGTTTTAGATGAGAATAAATTATTATTAAAAATTATTGACTTACAAATCAATAGGTCAAATATTCCAGCAAGTGCAGTTATCATGGCAGGAGGAAGAGGTGAACGCCTGATACCCCTCACAGACCATACTCCTAAGCCCATGTTGAAAGTAGGAGGTAAGCCAATTATTGAATATAATATTGAACACTTGGTGCGTCATGGAATAACGGATATCTATATATCAGTCAGGTATTTGGGTGAGCAGTTGATGGAATATTTTGGAGACGGCACGAGGCATAATGCCCGCATACAATACATTACAGAAGATAAACCATTGGGAACCATCGGGGCGCTCAATAATATAGCAGATTTCGAAGAAAATACCATTTTGGTAATGAATTCAGATCTTTTGACCAATGTAGATTTTGAGCAATTGTACGAAGCCTTTGTACTCGAATCAGCAGATATGGCAGTAGCTACCATTCCTTACGATGTGAATGTACCTTTTGCTGTAATGGAACTTGAAAATGGTAATGTTGTAAAAAGTTTTAAAGAAAAACCAAAATATACCTTTTATTCCAATGCAGGTATTTATCTTTTCAAAAAAGAACTAGCCCAGCTGATAGTTCCCGATCAAAAATACGATGCTACAGATTTAATGAACGACGTAATAGCTTCGGGTAAAAAATTGATAGCCGAACCCATTTTGAACTATTGGCTTGATATAGGCAGAATGGAAGACTTTTATAAAGCCCAAGAAGATATCAAACACTTAAAATTCTGATGAAAATACTTATAACGCTCTGTGCAAGAGGTGGTTCTAAAGGCGTGCCTTTGAAAAACATTAAGCCGCTTTGTGGTAAACCGCTTATTCAATATTCTTTAGAAACAGCAAGAAAATTTATTGATGAAAATAAATACGATTGCATCATAGCCATATCTACCGACGATAACTTGATTTTAGATATTATGAACGATTTGGGCGTGAAAACTTCCTACATACGTCCAGAATATTTATCAACAGATGCTGCTGGCAAAGTAGAAACTATTGCACATTTGTTAGAATACGAAGAAGAAAAAAATAACTGTAAATTTGATTATATATTAGACTTAGATGTTTCTTCTCCGCTAAGAACTGTTGAAGATCTCAATAACGCATTCAAAATAATCCAAGAAGATAAGGACGCAATCAATTTGTTTTCAGTTTCAAAGGCACATAGGAATCCCTATTTCAATATGGTAGAAATAGCTGAAGATGGGTATTATAAATTGATAAAACCATTAGATAAAGACATACTTTCGAGGCAAAAAGCACCCAAAGTATATGACCTCAATGCGTCTTTTTATTTTTATAAAAAAAGTTTTTTTGATAATGGATATAAATCTGTACTCACACCGAAAGCATTGATATATGAAGTGCCACATGTGTGTTTTGATATTGACGAAATGATTGACTTTGAAATAATGGATTTTTTGATAAAAAACAATAAATTAGGATTTGAAATATGAAGAATATTTTAATAGTTGGCTTAGGTTCAATTGCAAAAAAACACATTTTGGCAATAAATACTGTATTTCCAGAAGCAAAGATTCATGCTTTGAGGACAAACAAAAGCACCAACGAAAATGATATTTCAGAATATACCTCTTTTGATGAAATTGTAACACCCTTAGATTTAGTTATTATATCAAATCCAACTTATAAACATCACCAAACCATTGAAAATTGTTTGGTATTTGATTGTCCAATATTGATTGAAAAGCCTGTTTTGATAAGTACCCAAAATAGCGATTCGTTGATAGAAAAAATAAACGAAACCCAAACTTATGTAGCCTGTAACTTAAGATTCCATCCATGCATCGAATTTCTTAAAAAATATTTTAGCTCAAATACCCCACAAGTAAACGAAATAAATATTTACTGTGGTTCTTATTTGCCAGCTTGGCGAGAAAATACCAATTTTAGGGAAAATTATAGTGCAAATGCAGCTATGGGCGGAGGTGTGCATTTAGACTTAATACACGAGCTTGACTATTGTACCTGGATCTGGGGCTTTCCAAAATCAAGTAACTCTTTCAAAACCAGCCATTCGTCTTTAGCAATCAACGCAGTAGACTATGCACATTATGTTTTGGAATATCCTAATTTTATTGCCACCATCACACTCAATTACTTTAGATTAACCACCAAAAGAGAAATAGAAATAGTATTCGATCAAGATATTTGGACAATAGATTTACTAAAGGCAAAAATAACAAATAACAGAAATGAAATTGTTTTTGAAGACCCCTTTTACAATGTTAGTCAAACATATATCAAACAAATGGAGTACATAAAACATGCTTTAGAAAAAAAGCAGCCATTTATGAATGATATAAAAGAGGCTTTGAATGTCTTAAAAATATGTAATGATGAACGATAAGCTAAAATTAACCAATAGCTCTTCAATTGCCTTAGACCTAATTAGAGCATGTAGTTCGCAAATAGTTTTGATAGGTCATAGCCTTTCATTTTTTGAAATAGTAACATCTAATGACGAAAAAAACAACCTTTTAATACAAAATTTTGGTGTCTTAATATTTTATATTCTTTCAGGTTTTTTAATATCTTATTCTACTTTCAATAAATTAGAAGGGAGCTATAATTTTAAGAATTACTTTGTTGATAGGTTTGTAAGAATATACTCCGCCTATTTGCCTATTTTGATTTTGATTTTTTTGTTTGATTTTTTTGTATTTTCCTTTTTGTTACCGCAAAGTTATCCTCATTTTGAAAGCCTTAATTTAAAAACTTTTTTGGGTAACCTATTTATGTTACAAGATTTTCAATTGTTTAAAGCCATTGAATTTACAAAATCTTTGCATATATCATCATTAGGCTCTGGGCGACCTTTGTGGACTTTAGCCTTAGAATGGTGGTTTTATATGTTTTTTGGATGGTTTGTATTATTTGATAAAACGAAACTTAATTTTTATGTTAAACTTTTAATCCTAATTGTTTTATCTATAGTTCCAATTCTTAATATAACATTCAGTCCAAGAGGCAATTGTTTGGGTTTTATATGGTTTTTAGGTTTTTTTGTTTTCTTACTTTTGAAGAATAAAATTGGTCAAGAAATAACCGCCTCCAAATTAAAAATAATTATTTTCGTATTAATAGGACTTCTCATTTTACGTGTTTTTTCAAATCATTATGATTTTTATGATTTTAGAGTAGGTTTTATTACAGCTTCAATTTTATTTTTTACAATTGTATTGTTCCAGAATAGAGAGTTTTTAATAAATAATAAATTAGTAACATTAATAAAAAAAACATCAGATTATTCATTTAGTTTGTATCTCATACACTATTCAATAGTAGAGTTTTATGTAAATTATTTTGGCAAGGAGAATAAACTTTTGAGCATGATTATTACATTTTTTTTATGTAATATTTTAGCGTTATTAATTGCCAATTACACCGAATTTAGACACAAAATAGTTAGAAATTTTATTCGGAAGAAATATAAAATATGATATTAAAAGATAAGATTATAATAGTTACAGGAGGAAGCGGACTTCTTGGAGCCAGTATATTAGACGAAATATTAGAAGAAGGTGGTGTCGGAATCAACCTTGACGTGAATTTTAAAGACGCTTCGCAATCGGATAATTTGTATTGTGATATTACAGACGAAGATTCTGTTAAACAAACTATTGATTTGGTCTTCGAAAAATACGGAAGAATAGATGGTTTGGTAAATAATGCCTATCCAAGAACTAAAGATTGGGGGGCGAAATTTGAAGATATTTCGTACGAATCATGGCAAAAAAATGTAGATTGGCAGATGAATAGTCAGTTTTTATTTTGTCAGCAAGTCTTCGAAAAAATGAAAATCAACAATTATGGTTCTATCGTAAATATGGCTTCAATTTATGGCGTAGTAGGTCCAGATTTTTCTGTTTACGAAGGTACTACTATGACAAATCCAGCGGCTTATGCCGCTATCAAAGGAGGAATTATAAATTTTTCAAGGTTTGCATCATCATATTTTGGTCCATACGGTGTTCGAGTAAATTGCATTTCACCAGGTGGAATTTTTGATAATCAGAACCCGATTTTTGTAAATAACTATGAAAAAAAAGTGCCTTTAAAACGAATGGGGCTGCCTAAAGACATCGTAAAACCAGTTACATTTCTATTATCTGACGGTGCTTCATATATTACTGGGCATAATTTAGTAGTAGATGGAGGTTGGACGGCAATTTAGGTATGTTTTTGAAATTTAGTAAATTATTATTGGTTAGCCCATTTTTAAATTAAAATATCAAACAAAATATAATGAGCGAGATTCTATCAGAACAACTAATAAACAAGATTTCGGAGTTATTGATTTCGGCCAAAACAAAAGTATTGCAAACTGTAAATCATACTATGGTTTTAACATATTTTGAAATAGGCAGAATGATAGTTGATGAAGAGCAAAATGGAAAACATAGAGCTGATTATGGTAAAAAAATTATCAAATCTCTTTCAGAACGCTTAACAAAAGAATTTGGAAAAGGTTTTTCTCAAAGAAATTTGGAACAAATACGCCAATTTTATTCAGTATATTCAAAAACGCAAACATTGTCTGCGGAATTTAATATAAGTTGGTCTCATTATATGAAATTGATGAGAATTGACGATGATTACGAAAGGAAATTTTACGAAATAGAATCGTTCAAAAATAACTGGAGTTTAAAAGAATTAAATAGGCAATATGATTCGGCACTTTTTACTCGCTTAGCACTTAGTAAAGATAAAAATGAAATTTTAGAATTATCACTAAAAGGACAAGTGATCGTAAAACCGCAAGATGCGATAAAAGATCCTTATATACTTGAGTTCATTGGTTTGCCTGAAAGTTCAAACTATTCTGAATCTGAGTTGGAACAAAAAATAATAGACAAGTTAGAACACTTTTTATTAGAATTGGGCAATGGATTTACTTTTGTCGCTCGGCAAAACAGAATCAGTTTTGATGATAAACATTTTAGAGTAGATTTAGTGTTTTATAATAGAATTCTAAAGTGTTTTGTGTTAATTGATTTGAAAATTGGAGAACTAAAGCACCAAGATATTGGTCAAATGCAAATGTATGTAAACTATTTTGATAGCCAAGTGAAGCTTGAAGATGAAAATAAAACGATAGGAATAATTCTATGTCAAAACAAAAGTGAAGCAGTTGTAGAGTTTACCTTACCAGAAAATAACAGTCAAATATTTGCTAGCAAATATTTGACTGTATTGCCTAGCAAAGAAATATTAATGCAATTAATTAAGTAAAGTTTACTGTATTTGATTAATTCTGTACTCAAAATAAATTTCTCCAAACGCTAAAACACTACCAATGAAATACCAAATATCACTTTTTCTTTTAGCAAATTTGACACTAAATGCTTGCGGGCAAACAAACGTTAAGCAATCTGAATCGGTAATTACAAAAAATATTATTGAAAAGCAAGGAATGACCTTGCAAACAAGATTTAACCCTCCAGAAGGCTTTCAACGCAAACTTGCCAACGAAAATTCTTTTGCAAATTATTTGAGAAATCTTCCATTAAAACCTGCTGGAGCAAAAGTCAAATACTTCAATGGAGCCATCAAGCAAAAAGAAGTTTATGATGCCGTTGTCGATATGGAAATCTCGAATGAAAATTTACAGCAATGTGCAGACGCAATTATGCGTTTGCGTGGTGAATATTTTTACGGAATCAAAGCATACGATCAAATCTCATTTACTTTGACCAATGGTTTTAAAATGGATTACTCAATGTGGATGAAAGGCAATAGGGTGAAAGTAGAAGGCAATAAAACTACTTGGCGAAAGTCGTCAGTACCTTCAAACACATACCAAGATTTTAGAAATTATATGGAGTTTGTTTTTACCTATGCAGGAACGCTTTCCATGTCAAAATCTTTACATTCCAAAAATATCAAAGAAATTGCAATTGGAGATGTGTTTATTTTAGGTGGCTCACCCGGGCATGCCGTGTTGGTAATTGACATAGCAGAAAACCAAAAGGGGGAAAAAGTTTTTTTATTGGCACAAAGTTACATGCCAGCACAGGAAACACAAATACTTAAAAATAACAACGATTCTGAGATCAGTCCTTGGTATAGTACAAACATTACAAAATATTTATACACGCCCGAATGGACATTCAATGTGCAACAGCTGAAAACTTGGTGAAATCTGTGAAATGAAAATAGAGTAAAGGTTTTTAGCTTGACTTTTTTACTTCATAATTTTCTATTAAAGAAGAATTTTAACAAAGTTTTATAGGTTTTTAAATAAAAAAAAATCCTCGAAGAATTTTCGGGGATTTTTTTTATGATTTATTGAAATGTTATTTCTTTTTCTTTGGAGCAACTGGTTTTGCAGCAGCTTTGTTGGTTACAGCTTTTTCTACAACCGCTGGAGCAGCAACCACAGGAGCGGGAGCTGAAACTGCAGCAGGTGCAGAAGCTTCTGCAGGTTTTTCTTTAGGAATAACTGTACCTTTCAAAGTCAAAGCAAGTTGTGGTGTTTCAGAGTTACTCACAACTGTAGCTGTTTTGCTGAATGAACCAGGTCTACCAGTTGAATTGAAAGAAGCAGTAACATGACCTGATTTGCCTGGCATTACTGGCTCTTTAGTCCAATCTGCAACGGTGCAACCACAAGAAGGATTTGCACTAGATATAATCACTGGAGCTGTACCGGTATTGGTAAATTCAAATTTATGAGTAGCCATTTCGCCTTCTTTAATTTTACCAAAGTCAAATTCCGTAACTGAGAATTTCAAAACTCCTTGAGCTTGTATTAGCGAAGTTGAAACTAAAAATAGTGCAAATAATAAAAATACTTTTTTCATGATTTGTAAATTGTTTTATATAAAAAAAATTGTAAAAACGTTTTGAAAAGATTAAACGGTAAAAATGATTAAACAAATTTATCATTATTGGTTGATTTTGCAAAATTTGTAAAGCACCTTAACTTTTAATTAACATAAAAGTAAAACCCAGTGAACATTTATTTCATAAATGTATTACGTTTTTTTGTTATTTTTGTGCTGAAATTCATTTTTAATAAATTGAATTATGCTCTAATTGTTTTTTGTAAAATAAACAATAAAAATAGGGCTATTATCAAAACTTAACACAAACACTCATTTCATTGAAAAACGAATTATTGTTTGACAGTCTGACTTTAGAAAAAACATCTATTCTAGAAGACTATCGCCTCGCTTGCATGAGCAGAGAATGTAGTCTTTTGGTTCGTAAGGAAGTGTTTTCTGGTCACGCCAAATTCGGCATTTATGGAGACGGCAAAGAACTTTGCCAATTGGCACTTGCCAAGTCCATGAAAAAAGGTGATTTCGTATCAGGGTATTATAGAGACCAAACCATAGTAGCTGCAGTTGGTGATATGACTTGGCATCAATATTTTGCTCAATTGTACGGTCATACTGATTTGAATTTTGACCCTCACAGTGCAGGTAGGATGATGGTAAATCATCACGCTACTAGGTGGTTAGATTCGCAAGGAGAATGGATAGATCAAACCCAGAAATTCAATTCAGCAGGTGGTGTGTCGGCAACTGCTGGGCAAATGCCACGCTCTGTAGGTTTAGCCTACGCTTCAAAATTATACAGAGAGAATAGTGACCTGCATGGCGAAATCGCTAAAAACTTTTCACGTACTGGTAATGAAGTTTGTTTTGCAACTATAGGCGACGCATCCACTTCAGAAGGCATGTTTCTTGAATGTGTAAATGCAGCAGGTGTATTGCAGATACCATTAGTAATGGCGGTGTGGGATGATGGCTATGGTATTTCTGTTCCTTCAGAATATCAAACTACCAAATCTTCTATATCAAAATCTTTAGCAGGTTTTCAACAAAACCAAGACGGAAAAGGCATACAAATATTTACAGTAAAAGGCTGGGACTATCTTGCTTTGTTAGAAACATTTGAAAAAGCAGCCCAATTAGCTAGAGATTTTCATATTCCATCTTTAGTGCACGTGCAAGAGCTTACCCAACCACAAGGGCACTCAGCTTCAGGCTCACATGAGAGATATAAGTCCGCAGAAAGATTACAATTTGAAGTTGAATTTGATTGTAATTTAAAGTTCAAAGAATGGATATTGACAGAAAATATAGCCACACTCTCAGAGCTAAATGATATTGAAAAAGAATGTATATCACTTGCTAAAAAAACACAAAAAGAAGCTTGGAGTAGTTATTTGGGCGCCATAAAGCCTGAAAGGGAAGATGCCCTTTCGCTTATCAATCAAGCAGCAAGCGAAAGCAAAAATTCATTTAAAATAAAAGCCTTAGCAGAAGAGCTTCGCAAGGCTATCAATCCCATACACCATCACAATGTCTCTACAGTACGTAAAGTATTGAGAGAACTAAGATTTGAAAATTCTTCTGCCAAAAAAGGGCTACAACATTGGCTTAAAAATGCAGAAAAACTAAATGATAATCGCTTTAATTCTTTTCAATATTCTATTTCAAAACATTCGCCTCTGAAAATTAATGAGGTGAAAGCTCAATACAATAGTGAATCAGAAAAAGTAGATGGAAGGCAAATTTTAAACAAGAATTTTGAAAATTTGCTAGCTGAAAATCCTCAAATATTTATTTTGGGTGAAGATGTAGGCAAAATTGGAGATGTAAACCAAACCTTGGCTGGTCTTCAAGAAATGTTTGGAGAAAATAGGGTTACTGATACAGGTATTAGAGAAATGACCATTTTGGGGCAGGGCATTGGTGCTGCAATGCGTGGTCTAAGACCTATTATTGAAATACAATATTTAGACTATATATTTTATCCCTTTGCCACACTTTCTGACGACTTAGCTTGTTTGCACTATAGAACTGCTGGTGGTCAAAAAGCCCCTTTGATAATTCGAACCAGAGGGCATCGCTTAGAAGGAATATGGCATTCGGGTTCTCCTATGGCTGTACTCTTGGGAGGTTTACGTGGAATTCATATTTGTGTGCCTCGTAATATGACTCAGGCGGCTGGAATGTACAATACGTTGTTACATGCAGATGACCCAGCTATAGTGATAGAATGCCTCAATGCTTACAGACAAAAAGAAGATTTTCCAAGCAACTTGTCTGAGATAAGGGTGCCTTTAGGAGTGCCAGAGATTATAAGAGAAGGAGAAGACGTTACTATAGTTACTTATGGAGCTATGTGCAAAATAGTCATGCAGGCGGCCTCTCAATTGGAAGAAAATGGTATTTCGGTAGAAGTTATTGATGTACAAACTTTACTTCCTTTTGATATATCTCACAAAATTGTAGCATCTGTCAAGAAAACCAATAGGGTGATTTTTGCAGATGAAGATATGCCAGGAGGTGGTTCAGCATACATGATGCAACATGTATTGGATGAGCAAAATGCGTATCAATATTTAGATGCCAAACCAGTGTGCTTGGCAGCAGTGCCACATCGTCCAGCATATACTTCAGATGGAGATTATTTTTCGAAACCCAATGCCGAAAACGTGTTTGACGCAGTATATAAAATGATGAGTGAGGCTTTGCCAAATAAATTTCCTGAAATTTATTGAATTGTTTGAATCTGTGATTTTAATAGAAAACAGATTCAAATAATAATTTAACAACCAATATTTTTTTAATTTTGGGAATTATTTACAATCGAATTTCAATTATTGAATTGGGGGAAAGTTTAACTTTTAGTTGATTTAATTTAAAGAGATTTCTTTAATTGTTCTTCAATAAATTTTCAGCCTCTTTTACAGTAGAAGCATATTCTGCGATTTTCAATGCTATATTGATATTTGCTTTCATTTTTTCTCTATTGCCTTGTCTTTTAGCTATTCTTGCTATTCCCAAATATGCCATAGCGTGGTAATCTTTGGTAAAACGTTCATCAAATGGCATTTGAATGGCTTTTTGGTATAAAATCTCAGCTTGTTTGTCATCTTTTTTGTCTTTCTCAGTTATTATTCCTTTGAAAACCAATCCTGCACACTGAAACATCACACTTTTTTGTTTGGTAAGTATATCAGTAAAGTTTAAGGACTCTTGGTACTTGCCAGATAAGGTTAATAGTTCAGCTCTTTGCATCTGAAATAGTAGATTGTTGGGGTATTTGGTGATAAGTAAATTGCTGAAAGTAAGAGCTTTGATTGGATTGTTTTCGTACTTCATATACACATACCCAGCGTAAAAGGTAGCTTCAGTCTTTACAAAAGTGGCTTTTTGGCTGGCAAGCTCAAGCTGTTTTAGCCCAAGTTTTTTGTCACCATCGGCAAACATCCAAATAACAGGTTTTATCATTGGATGTGTTTCTGGATATGATATTCTGTAATAATTATATATTCCAGAAGTGTATAAATATTCGGGTTCTTTGCTGCTCCAAACTAAGCCTTTTTTTAAGTATCCATATGCTTTTTTTGCTACGCCAACCGCCTTGAAAAACTCTTGATTGTCGGCATTGTAGGCAGCTAAATAACCTAAAGTAGCTAGCATAAAAAAGTTTGCTTCAATATCGTCTTCGTTTTTTTCTAATAATTTTTCAGACCAAGCTTTGCTTAAGTTGAGGTTGGCGAGGTATACCTTTTGCTGTGATGGATGATCTTTTAATGGAAAAAACTGTAGTTCAAGTTGAATAGCATGAAGCAAATACGACAATGGATGTTGAGGGTATTTGGCTTTTAGTTGGTTAAATATTTCATTAGATTCACTGAAATCGTAGCTGTACATTTTGTCAAGACCCGTAGAGATGGCTTTTTTTGTAGATTCATTGTTTAATATTTGAGCAGAAATATTGAATTTATACAAAAGCAAAAAAAGTGCGACTATAATTTTTTTTTTCATTTTTATCTAAATAGTTTTTAGTAATTATAATGCTTGTTATTTTATGTGCTATTCCAATAAAAGATCAAAGAATCATTATTTATCAGCCTTATAACGAATTATTTTTAAACAAATATACAATCTTGCGTGCCTTTTTAGGGGTAAATCTGTGTAATTTTGTTTCATAATTTTTAATTGTTATCAAAGAGATGCAACGTTTTATCAGAATCGCTTGTCTTTTATTCTGAGCAGCTTTAATAGGCTGATTTGATTTGAAAATATACAATTTGCTATGAATAGATGTTTGTTTTTTTTGTTTTTAATCTTTACTTGCTTGTCTTGCAATACTTTGAAAGACGAACAGTCACTTAAACCTTTGCCCGAAATACCCGATGAAATAATATTAAATGTAAAGAAAAGTTTTCCTACAGCTCAAAATATTTATTTTAAAGTAATAGAAAATGGCAAGCTTTGGGAGGCAAATTTTTATACAGACAAAATGGAAAGTTATCATACATTGGTAACACGATCTGGCTTGTCAGATACCTATCTGAAAGGTCAAACAGTACCATCGATATTACAAGAATCGCTCAGTTCGAATGCAGCGTTTTTAGGGAGTTTTTTTTCAAACTATCGTATTTCTGATAACAATCCAAATGCTGAACAAAATAACCCTGGAAGTGTGATTTACGCAGACTTGCTGATCGAGAACAAACAGTACAAGGCAAAATGGGTAAACGAAATTTCGAAAATTACCAACGATACGATATCTGTATTTACACTACTACCTCAAAATGTATATGAATATAAAATGTTCTCGCAGAGTGATTTACCTGAAGAGATAAATCAAGTTTTCATCAACGGAGGCTTTAGTTTTATACATGCTTTTAGGTATGTATCGGTTTTAGAGCCTAATTTTTACGAATACAAAATTGTAGGTATTGATAAAAAAGACAATACCAATATTCAAATAACCTATCCATATAGTAAGTTCAAAACTATATCAACTATCACTAAAGCAAACTTGCCTTCAAAAGCTGTAGAATTTATCAATACAGCCAAAGAGTTGGTTGGAATGAAAGATATTGGTTGCCTTTATGATTGCAAAACCACTTTAGGATATACCAAAGTACAAGATCCTAAAACAGGAAATACAATTAATTTTTTAGCAAAATTAGGTTCTGGAAAAGAATGTAGGTCGGTACTTTTTGATGAAGTAGGCAACATAGTGAGCAATATTTATATAAAATATCCCTTCTGAAAATTTTAAAACAATAAAACATAAAAAACATGTAAATACACAGTTTGGTGAATTTATTTAAAAAAAATAGTTACAATAATATTCGAGAAATCATTGAGGGTTGCCAGCGTAATGAAGGTAAGGCTCAATGTTTGTTTTATGATAGATACAAAAGCAAGCTGAACGGTGTATGTCAGCGATATGCTAAAACTGTAGCCGAAGCAGAAGATATATTTCAAGAAGCATTTGTAAAGATTTTTAATAATATTCATGAACTGAAAAATACAGAAGCCGCAGATGCTTGGGTAAAAACCATAGTGATTAGAACAGCTATAAACTATTACAACGGCACCACAAAACTTCAAAATTTACACGACGACATTCATAAATACGATACAGAATTTTCAACAGAAGATTATCAACAGGTAATCGACAAAATGGACGTAGAAGTTTTGCTTGAAGTTATCAACCAATTGCCCAATGGCTACAAAATGATAGTAAACATGTATTTGGTAGACGGATACAGCCATGTAGAAATCGCTAAAATGTTGGATATATCTGAAGGAACATCTCGTTCTCAGTTTTTGAGGGGAAGAAATTTATTATTAAAAAAATTAGAACAAAAAGGTATTATATACAATGAATCATTCTGAAAACCAGTTAAATGAGGCATTAAGAAAAGCCTTATCAGATAAATTTGAAAACTTTGAAGTAGCACCAAGTGCTGCTTCAGAAAAGAAAATTTTCGCCCAAATAGTTTCAAAATCACCATTTTGGATAGGCAGAAATTTTGTTTTCACTGCTATGTTTATTCTTTCGGGTAGCTTCTTTTATACGAATACTGAAAAAGTTAATGCTAAAAATTCAGCTTTAAAGGTATTTAATACTCAGATTAAATCGAATAGTAAAAACACATTAAGTAATCTTAAAAGCAATTTTTATGAATTGGCTAAACTATCAAACAAAGTCAGTTTGACGAATAATCAACAATCTATTGTGATAGATCGTAATTTTGCAGCTAAAACTTTATACAATCATCAGAACTTAGAAAGGGGAGCTAATTTTAGTGCTAAAAACCTAAATAATATTCAATCAGAAACTAATAAAAATGCAAAAGTAAGTCCTTTGAATAAATCAAATTATACTGGAAATTCAAATTCAGTAATATCCAATGACTTTGCTTTAAACAATTCTGCTACAGAAAATATTAAAGTAAGACAAAATTTGATAATTGATTCTGATGCTCAATCGGATAAACTGGCAGAAGAATTTAAAGGTGTTGAATTAGGACAACAGCAACAACAGCAACAATATTTTCAAAATGTATCTCCAGATTTAGTAGAAAACAGGTTCAACGCTGAGATGCCAGAAAAACCTGAGCTTGACTATTTGGGTAACGAATATTATAAAGAAAATCAGGTTGCTGTTCCTGATTTACCAAAGCAGAAACCCTTTTCATGGTCTTACAGCGTAGGTTTGTTGAATACTTTTCAGAATATAGATGTGAACGATAGTAAAGAGAAATTGCAAAATTTTAGAAATCCAAGTTTGTTTTCTGCAAAATCATTGGGTTATAAATTTGGTGTAGGCCTTGAGTACAATAAATGGCAATTGAATCTAAATTATTCTACCATCAAGCATTGGAAATGTTACGAAGTAGCAACTGAAGAAGTAGTTGTAACGGAAATTTCGCCAGGCGTTTTTGAAAAATCTTTTGTAGGCATTGACGTAAACGAAAGTGCTTCTAAGCATTATTTGGGTTTCGGGTTGAAAAAAATCAACTATCTCAATGAAAAACTACTATTAAACGTTGGTGCAGAATTTGGTTTGCCAATGTCTGCCGAGGCTAAAAAAACAGTTTGGACTAATTTAGAAATCTTATATTCCTTTAAAAACATTAAAGGTAGTCAGCTTCAGTTTGGACCCACTTTTCAATATAATTTATTAAACCTTTCGGCAACTCAAAAAGAAAAAATGACCATTAAGGATTATCAGCTTGGTTTGGTGCTGGTTTTGAAGAGATAAAATATACATGTTTTGGATTATAATGTATAAATAAGTATAGATTTGTAAGGGTAGTGATACAATATTGTACCTTTTTGAGATGATAAAGAACTGGAAAGTGCTTCAGGTTAAATAAATTTGCATAATTAGTTTTGAAGTCTCATCTATTACCCATATAATTTTATAAAAGTCCTAGCCCTTTGAATGGCGGTTCAAACGCTAGCAAAAAGCTTCTCGAAAGGGGAGCTTTTTTGGTTTTGTGGGTTTCTACGACTTTATTGGTCAATAGTTTTATTAATAATTTTGTTTTTTAAATTGAATCAGTAAATTGGCTTTACTTGAACCAGTAGTGGTATTTTTGTAATTTTCAGAAAAAATACAGCATTAAGTATTACAACAACTTTATTACCAATTATTTGCTTAGCTTGACGGCTATGGTGTGCCACAGACCACGGAAGTAGACTTGCATCATTGGGAGGGTGTTTTTTTTTCTCCAATTTTCTTTTACTAAGAATTTAAAATATTCTTCTTCTGTTTTAAAAGTAAAACATGATCCGAATCCACCGAATTGAGGTGAGTTTTTATTTGACATTCTATCAAAAAACTTATCATTAATTTCATACTTTCTTGTTTTGGCATTAAGCTTTAAATAGCCTTGATATACTTCTTCAATCGCTATTTGATGAAGTTTATCGAATGGTATTGGTTCGTCTTCTGAATATCCATAGGTTTCTCGTGGAATTACCATTCTCTCTCCTTGCCAAAAATACCACTTACCAATTATTTTAGCACCATAGACATATTCTATATAATCTAATTCAGAGATACCAACTTCTTTACTTAAAATTAAAGTAAATAATTTTGTTTTAGAAGTATTCAAACAAATAGAACTATCTAATTGATAATCATATAATTTTAGGCATTTCCGCCGTCGTCAGTGTCCTCACTGACGATGTTTTCCGCCAACATCGTAGAATAAATAATAAAAGTCATAAATTGGATTTATGGAATTAGTCAGATTTTATTTTTATACAGCAACCATCACAAAGTTGATATATTCTATATTTTATCGCATATTGGTGATAGATTATAGCAGAATGGTATGCAGAAAACGTCAGTGAGGACACTGACGAAGGCGGAGTCACCAAAAGCGAATAATGTTTTGGATTAAAATAGTTTGACTTACAGCCTGAAAACCTTATTTTTGAATTTCAAGAATAAGGTTTTTCAGTAAAATGCAAAATGGAACAAATTAACACACTACAAAAAATAACCGATTTTTTAGATGAAATCAGCATGCCCTATAATTTTACTAACATTCAAGAACAAACATTTTTAGAAGGTTTGAAAATTGAAAAAGGAGCTCTTTTAATAGACTTAGAGAAGTTAAAAAACATAGGAGACATTCTCCACGAAGCTGGTCATATAGCTGTGCTTTCACCATCAGAGCGAGCAACAATGCAAGGCTCATTGGAGAATCAGCAATATGCCGAAGCCTCAGAAATGATGGCAATAGCTTGGTCTTATGCCGCTTGCTTACATATAGGAATAGATTCAAGAGTAGTTTTTCACCCAGAAGGATACAAAGGCGATAGTGAAAATATTGTACAAAACTTTTCGGAAGGAAGATATTTTGGAGTTCCGATGTTGCAATGGCTAGGACTTACCAACGAGCATTACCCCCAAATGACACGCTGGATAAGAGAAAAAACTAATGACAGAATGGTTAATATTTAGAAGCTTAGCTATAAGTTTAATTTAAAATACACACAAGCATATTTTTTTGTATTTTTGTAAAATTTTACTATCCATTTTGGCTATTTTGTGTACAGCATACCCAATAGACAAAATAGAATATCACATTTCAATAATCATTTACCAATGATATTAATAGACGATACCGTCATCAGCGATGATATTGCAGACCAATTTTTTGTATGCGACATTGCCAAATGTAAAGGAGCTTGTTGTATCGAAGGAGATTTGGGAGCGCCATTAGAGCTAGATGAATTGCCCATTATGGACGAAATTTACGATAAAGTAAAGCCATATCTTTCGCAATCAGGTATAGAAGCAATCGAAGCTCAAGGTAAATATATCAAAGATTGGGAAGATGATTATTCTACCCCAGTCATCGAAGGCAAAGAGTGTGCTTATGCCATCTATGACAACAAAGGCAATTTGAAATGTGGCATAGAACAAGCTTATTTTGATAAAAAAATAAGCTTTCGTAAACCCATTTCCTGTCATTTGTACCCTATTCGTATTACAAAATACGACCAATATCAGGCCTTAAACTACGACCGTTGGCATATTTGTTCAGATGCTTGTTCGCATGGAGCATCCTTGGGAGTAGAAATTTATAAATTTTTGAAAGAACCGCTCATTCGAAAATTTGGAGAGCAATGGTACCAGCAATTAGACACCGAAATACAAGAAACAAAAAATAAAAGTGCACAATAAATTTGAAGATATCTTTCAAGTAACCAGGCTAATACCTTTTGGAAGGATAACATCTTATGGCTTGATAGCACAATATATAGGTTCACAAAGAGGGGCAAGGCTGGTAGGATGGGCTTTGAATAGCTCACATACCGACGAAACCATTCCAGCTCATCGAGTAGTAAACCGAAAGGGGATTTTAAGCGGTAAACACCATTTTTCTGGTAAAACTATGCAAGAATTGCTCGAAAATGAAGGGCATGAAATAGAAAATAATCAAATAAAAGACTTTCAACAAAAGCTTTGGAATCCAACTTTAGAGCTTTTATAATAAACATATGGCATACAATTCAGACGAGCAACCTAAAAAGAGGTTCAAACATTTTACCAAACCAAGTAGACCCGACAACAAAGATATGGTGTTTGGAATACAGCCTGTACTTGAAACACTTCGTTCGGGAAAAGAAATAGATAAGATATTGGTTCAAAGAGAACTAGGTAGCTTGGAGGTGTTAGAATTTGCACGTTTGCGGAATATTCCAGTTCAGAAAGTACCCAACGAGAAGCTAGATAGAATTACCCGTAAAAATCACCAAGGCGTAATAGCATTTGTGTCTTCTATCAACTATGCAAAGTTAGAAAACGTAATAGCGGACACCTATGAGCAAGGCAAAGTGCCTTTGTTGCTAGTTTTGGATAGAGTTACTGATGTCAGAAACTTTGGAGCCATTGCACGTTCAGCAGAATGCACAGGCGTAAATGCAATCGTAATACCTGATAAAGGTGCTGCTCAAATCAACGCAGATGCCATGAAAACTTCATCTGGAGCGTTAAATTTTTTGCCAGTGTGTAGAGAATCAAGTTTGATTCATACCGTAAGATACCTTCAAGATTCTGGTATTCAGGTGGTAGCTTGTTCAGAAAAAGTTGAAAAAAGCATGTATCAAATAGATTTCAAAATACCAACTGCCATTATTATGGGTTCAGAAGAAGACGGTATTTCAGAAGAATTACTCAGAATAGTAGATCAATTGGCGAATATACCAATGGCAGGCAGAGTAGGGTCGCTCAACGTTTCTGTAGCTAATGGCGTAATATTGTATGAAGCTATTCGTCAGCGATTAAATGCTTAGTCTAGTTTAATGCTTTAATTTTGAAAATTCTATAAAAAAATATTTATAGATAAATCTTATAGGTAGTATATTTGCAAAGATTTTTTAGCACTATTTCCTAGTGAGATTGAAAAATAAAATCAAGTAGGAAATTTAAATATAAAAATATGTCTTGGTTTACAAGAAAAGATAAAGGAATACAAACACCCACCGAATACAAACGTGAAGCACCAGATGGGCTGTGGTACCAATGTCCATCATGCAAGAAAGTAATGCACACACGTGAACACAAATTGTTTTCTTACACCTGTTCGCATTGCAATTATCACGAGAAAATAGGCTCACAAGAATATTTTGAATTGCTTTTTGACGACACTAAATACACAGAATTGGATGCAATGTTATCTTCAGCCGATCCACTGTCTTTTGTTGATACCAAAAAGTACCCAGATAGAATCAAAGCAACTGAGAAGAAAACAGGCTTGAAAGATGCCGTTCGTACAGCATATGGCAAAATCAACGGAATGGATTTGACTATATCTGCTATGGATTTTAGTTTTATTGGTGGCTCTATGGGTTCGGTAGTAGGAGAGAAGATTGCTAGAGGTATAGACCATTCTCTCAAAACCAAAACCCCATTCATGATGATTTCACGCTCTGGTGGAGCCCGAATGATGGAAGCAGGATTTTCATTAATGCAAATGGCGAAAACATCTGCTCGTTTGGCTTTATTAGACGAAGCTAAGATTCCTTATATTTCGTTGCTTACAGACCCTACCACGGGCGGAGTTACTGCTTCATATGCTATGTTGGGTGATTTTAATATTTCAGAGCCTGGTGCTTTGATTGGGTTTGCAGGTCCAAGAGTAATCAGAGAAACGATTGGTAAAGATTTACCCAAAGGTTTTCAAAGTGCAGAGTTTGTACTAGAACATGGTTTCTTAGATTTCATAGTTGATAGAAAAGATATGAAAGATTCTTTGACTTCATTACTTAAAATGATTCAACAATAGTTTTGACATAAATACAACAAAAAAAGCTAATTATTTTGATTAGCTTTTTTTGTTGTAAGGCAAAAATTCTAAAGGGAAATTAGTTTTTTCATCACAAAAAAAGAGATTGTTATGATAAACAATCTCTTTTTTTGAAATATATGAATGTTAGAAATTAAGCTGCTGAAAGAGCTTCTGCTCCACCTACAATTTCTAATATTTCTTTGGTAATAGCAGCCTGACGAGAACGGTTGTATTCTAGTTTCAATGCTTTAATCAATTCTCCAGCATTGTCTGTAGCTTTGTCCATTGCTGTCATTCTAGCACCATGCTCAGAAGCATTCGATTCTAGAACTGCTTTGTAAACTTGCAATTTTAATGCTTTAGGTATCAATTCGCTGATGATTTCCTCTTCTGAGGGTTCAAAGATATAATCAGTACTTACTTTTTTAGTAGTAGTTTGGTTTTCTTCTTTTTTCTCAACGATTGGCAACATTTGTTCAGTGCGAAGTATTTGAGTAGCTACATTTTTGAATTCATTATAAATCAATTCAACCACGTCGTATTTACCTTCTTTGAAGCCTGCCATTGCGAATTCAGCTGCTTCTTTTACCGCACTAAAGCTGATTTTTGAGTATACATGCGTAAATGTATCATTTACATTGTATCCTCTTCTGTTTAAATATTCAGAACCTTTTTTGCCAATAGTAAGTATTTCTACATTACCATTTTCTTGTTGGCTAGCATATTTTTCGCTGATAAGAGCGGTAGTTGCTTTACCGATATTTGCATTGAAAGCACCACAAAGTCCTCTGTCTGATGTTACAGCTATTATCAATACTTTTTCAACGTTTTTAACAGTTGTGTATGGATTTTCTTTAGCCGATTCTGTATTGTTAGATACAGTGCTTATCATTTCCGTTAGTTTCTGAGCATAAGGTCTCATCTGTGTGATAGCTTCTTGTGCTTTACGCAACTTAGCAGCCGAAACCATTTTCATAGCTTTGGTGATTTGCTGTGTAGAATTAACAGATACTATTCTATTTCTTACTTCTTTTAATGAAGCCATTTTTTTTCTTTGTTTTGATTTCTATTTTTGAGATAGAATTTTTACAAAATTGTTTAATTTTCATGATTTGATTACGGTGAATCAAATCATGAAAATAATTTCTTAAGCATATTTTGGAGCTACTTCTAAAGCTACTTTTTTCAAAGTTGCTGTTAAAGTGTCATCGTATTTTCCTGCTGCTAAAGCATCGAGAGTAGATTTTTGAGTAGCTTTCATTACTTGAATAAAGTCTTGCTCAAATTCACGTACTTTGTTTACAGCTACTCCATCTAGCAATCCATTTGTTGCTAAGTAAATCATTGCCACTTGGTCTTCAACTCTTTGAGGAGAAAACTGTGGTTGTTTTAGCATTTCAAGATTTCTTTTACCTCTTTCGATAGTCAATTTAGTAGAAGCATCTAGGTCTGATCCAAATTTTGCAAATGCTTCTAATTCACGGAATTGAGCTTGGTCAAGTTTAAGTGTACCCGCTACTTTTTTCATTGATTTTATCTGAGCGTTACCACCTACACGTGATACCGAGATACCTACGTTGATGGCTGGTCTGATACCTGCATTGAAAAGGTTAGTTTCCAAGAATATTTGACCGTCAGTAATCGAGATTACGTTTGTCGGAATATAAGCAGATACGTCACCAGCTTGGGTTTCGATGATAGGAAGTGCTGTTAATGATCCACCACCTTTTACCAAATGTTTGATAGATTCAGGTAAATCGTTCATTTGACGAGCAATTTCGTCAGATGAGTTGATTTTTGCAGCACGTTCTAGCAAACGGCTATGTAAGTAGAAAACGTCACCTGGATATGCTTCACGTCCTGGTGGGCGACGTAACAATAGAGAAACTTCACGGTATGATACAGCTTGTTTTGATAAATCATCATAAACTACCAATGCCGCACGACCAGTATCTCTGAAGTATTCACCTATAGCTGCTCCTGTAAATGGTGCAAAAAATTGCATTGGAGCGGGATCAGACGCACCGGCAGCTACTATTACGGTGTAAGCCATAGCACCTGCTTTTTTCAATGTTTGTTCTACTTGTTTTACAGTTGAGGCTTTTTGACCTACTGCAACATAGATACAGAATACAGGCTCACCTTTGTCGTAAAATTCTTTTTGATTGATAATAGTATCTATACAAACAGCAGTTTTACCTGTTTGACGGTCACCAATGATTAGCTCACGTTGTCCACGACCTACTGGGATCATCGCATCTACAGCTTTGATTCCTGTTTGCAATGGTTCAGTTACTGGCTGACGGAAAATTACACCTGGTGCTTTTCTTTCCATTGGCATAGCGTATGTTTCACCAGCAATTGGGCCATTACCGTCTACTGGCTCACCCAAAGTGTTTACTACACGACCCAATATTCCTTCACCTACTTGAATAGATGCAATAGTGTTGGTTCTTTTTACGGTATCACCTTCTTTTATACCTGTAGAGTCTCCAAGTAATACAGCTCCTACATTGTCTTCTTCAAGGTTAAGTACCAATGCTTTTAATCCGTTCTGAAAGATAACCAACTCTCCTGATTGAACTTTTGATAGTCCGTAAATCCTTGCTACGCCGTCACCTACCTGTAATACGGTACCTACTTCTTCAAGTTCAGCCTCTGTTTTTGCATTAGAGAGTTGTTCTCTTAAAATAGCTGATATTTCATCTGGTCTAACTGATGCCATTATTGATATGGTTTTTGTGTTTTGTAATTTTTTGTCAAAAAAAAAGAATGATTTATAGATTATTTTCTGTTCTTACAAACGTTTTTTGTTGTAAGTAAGATGAAGAAGTCTATAATTCACGGGTGCAAAATTAATCAAGAAATTTCACAATTCCATGATTTTTGTTTTTTTTTAGTCCATTATCTTATACTTTTCAAGGAATTTTTTTTTAATTTTTTCTTCAAAAAACTTTTTATAGAATTGTTTTATATTTTTTGTACATTGTTTTAAATTTATATCTTTCTTCGAAATTGAATTCTTTTAATGTCTTAGATTTTAATTTTTAAAACATTTTAATTTAAAATTATTTACAATGAAAAATTACTTTTTTATTCTCATTTTATTGTTTGTTTCTAGTTTTTCTTTTTCACAAACATTGAAAATTCCCGCTCCAAGTCCTTTGCAAACAATAAAACAAGATTTTGCTTTAAGTTTTGTTGAAGTAAACTATTCAAGACCTGCATTGAAGGGTCGTGTAGCTTTTGGAGATCTTGTTCCTTTTGGTAAATTATGGCGTACAGGTGCAAATGCCGCTACAAAAATTACTTTTGGAGAAGATGTTAATATTGCAGGAAAGCCTATTAAAGCTGGTTCTTATGCTATTTATGTTGTGCCTACTGCTGAAGAATGGGAGGTGATTTTCAACAAAGGTGTTGCTAATATGGGAACTAGTGGCTACAAAAAAGAAGAAGATGCGCTGTCGGTAAGTGTAAAAACTAATAAAATGGCAGACAAAATTGAAAGCTTTATGATTACGTTTGATAATGTTTTGTCAGATAAAATGAATCTTGTTATGGGATGGGAAAATACAATCGTTGAAGTACCTATTTCAACCAATGTAGATAAAAAAATCATGAAAGATATAGATAATGCTATGAATGTAGATGCTAAGCCTTACTTTGAGTCGGCAAGGTATTATTTTGAAAATGACAAAGATTTGAATAAAGCTTTGGTATGGATAAACAAAGCTACTGAATTGAAGCCTAAGGCTTTTTGGATGTTTTTGATGAAAGCAAGAATACAGTTTAAGATGGGCGACAAAGCAGGTGCAATTGCAACTTCTAAA
>JAGNSI010000125.1 GCA_017988135.1 Pseudarcicella sp. | reverse complement strand
GCAGGGCATTATCACGGCGGAATGGAACAAATAGACCGTGAAAAAGCTTTACTGATGTTCCGAAATCATACCACAACTACCCTAATTACAACAGATTTGGCAGCACGTGGACTTGATATACCTTTGTTCCAGCATATTATTCATTACCACTTGCCACTACAGGCACATGAGTTTACACATAGAAATGGTCGCACAGCCAGAATGCACGCAGAAGGAACTTCTTACGTAGTTTTACATGTAAACGAACATAAACCTGCGTTTATCGACGATTATACAGAAATATTAGATTTAGAAAATACACTTACAACAATACCCAAAACTGCTGAATTTGCAACTATTTATATAAGCGGAGGCAAGAAAAACAAGATAAACAAAATAGACATTGTAGGCTTTTTGACAAAAAAAGGAGGGCTTTCGTCAGAAGACATTGGACTTATAGAAGTAAAAGATTTCTCTTCTTATGTAGCCATAAAAAAAGAAAAAATAAACGAAATGCTAAAAGTAACAGCCTCAGAAAAAATGAAAGGCAAAAAATACAAAATTGAAATTTCTAGCTAAAAAAAACAAAATAGCTTACCCCAAAAAAAGTAAGCTATTTGCCGGATTAAAGGTTTAAAGAAAAGATCTATTTTCCAAAGCTAAAACTTACAAACAATTGAGCATTGGTATTGTTGAGATTAAAATAATCATTTAAAGTAGTGGTTGTACCCAAAGTAAAGTCTTTGTTTACATTTGCCATACCTAAGTAATATCTGCCACCCAAAGAAATATTTTTGTGAACTTGGTATTCCAAGCCAGCCACAGCACCAGCATCAAAATCATTAAACAAACCTTTGTAAGAAAGTGAAAAAATGGTTTTGGGGATACTTAAGTCAGCATTTAATAAATAATTAAACTGAGGACCTACTTGCAAATCAAGACCTTCTGTAACAGGAAAAGTAAATAAAATAGGCAATGAAATATAATTTAAGCTAACATCACCATAAGATGCAACCGAAAAACCTTGATTAGAAAACAATAATTCTGGCTGAATGCCTATTTTTGGACTAATTTTTATATTTTTGATAGCCAAACCAGCATGAAAGCTTTGCCTATTTGTAAATGCGTTTAGAGGCTCAGGAGATGCTAATACATCTGAATAATTATAGCCTACTTTGAAAGCAATATCTTGGGCTGAAACTTGAAAAGATATAAAAGCGATAAAAAAAATACTTGCAAAAAAAGTTTTCATGATATTTAATGGTTAATTGTTATTGAATAAACAATATTACACAAAAAAAATTTGATTAAATAAAATGTCATGTTAATACATGTTAATTAAAAGTTAAGAAAACAGACCAATCAAAAAAATACTAAAAATGAAATTAAGCGTAGTTATTCCAGCTTACAACGAAGAAGAATCGATACCTGAGACATTAAAATCGTTGTACAGCACTTTGACCAAACACAATATTGAGCATGAAATATGTGTAACCAATGATAATTCTAAAGACAATACAGAAAATGTATTGAAACAATTACAAAAAGAAATTCCGACACTTATCTATTTCAATAATCTTGGACCCAACGGCTTTGGCTATGCTATCAGATATGGACTAGAAAGATACAGTGGCGACTGCGTAGCTGTAATGATGGCTGATCTTTCTGACGACCCCGAAGATTTGGTGAAATATTACAACACAATGTTGGAAAAAAATGTTGATGCTGTGTTTGGCAATAGATTTGGCAAAGGCGGAAAGGTAATTGACTACCCAAAAACTAAACTCTACATCAATAGAGTTGCCAATATGATTATAAGAATATTGACAGGAATAAAATACAACGACACCACCAATGCATTTAAACTTTACAAAAGAGAAACGATAGAAGGTGTAAAACCATTTATGTCCCCACATTTCAATCTTACTGTAGAATTGCCTTTAAAAGCTTATGTGCGTGGATACAGCTTTGCGATAGTACCTAATAGCTGGACAAACAGAAAGTATGGTGAATCGAAATTAAAAATAAAAGAAATGGGAAGTCGCTACTTTTTTATATTACTCTATTGTATGATAGAAAAGTTTTTTTCTAGAGGAGATTATCATAAGAAATAAAAGTATTTTTTAGAAAATATATTAATTCAAAAAAAGGTCAGCTGAGATTAACTTCAGCTGACCTTTTTTGTTTTTACAGTATTTTTTTAATAAAAATTCACATTACAAACTACTTTTTAAAAACACTTGCAATAAAATAATTGACTTTTGTGGGCTTATTTAAAATAGTTGAAAAATTCTGTTTACTGACCTAGATATCTTTGCGACTAAACAGCTGTAAATCAACATAGTTTCAGTGTGATTTCCCTAAATAAAATTTAAATTTTTTAAACAAATTTTTCAAATTTCAAATTATGAAAGCAATAATCTTATCAATCGCAACAGCACTTTTTATTTCATCTTGTGCAACTCATGAAAAAGAAGTTAGTCCTGTTACAACCAGCTCAAATACAGTATCAAAATTGCAAGTTCAAGATTGGTCAAAAGGTGCAGACGGCATGTTGGCGTCTCCCGAAACAACTTTAAATCTGTCAGATCAAAATACTTTTTTCTTATCACCGACATCTGATAATATCCAAAAACTAAAAGATGGTGAAAGTTTTGTTGTTCAGGTATCTAAGGACAACAAAACTTGGGCTGATAATGTGTACACCTTATCTCAAGTACAAATTATTCAAGGAATAAACAGTACTATAGTTTCTGAAACCAACCCTTTAGAAATAGTTTTGGATAAATATTTTAAAAGTAAAGAATCTATGTGGATTAAAGTGGGCACACGTAAGTACAAAGCACCTGTGGCGAACAAGAATGCAAGATATGAGCCACGTTATTTCACTGTAATGGTGGGACAGCATTAAAAAAATCACAAATCTTAAATTGAAATATTATATTTAGAAAAATAATATAGGGTAATTTGGTCCGCCACCCAATTACCCTTTTTTTGCTTTGGGAATATCATTATATTGCAGGTACATTTTAGTCGCCTGTATATTCTCAATAAATTTCGATGCTGTATCCTGAATATTGTTTTTGCATAAAAAAACTATTTTTTAGTAAATCTCTTAGGGTAAGCTTGTTTTTTTGTGGCAATGTTTTAAGGAATTTCAAAAAGCTACTTTTTTTATTCATTCTATGTTTATTAGGGAATTTTAGCCATTCACAATGTATTTCTAATACAGATTTTTATATAAAATTTTGCTCACTTGAAAGCCTTCCATTTAAAGAAAGAATATCTTTTGGACAAAAACTGCTTGCCAAATATAAAGATTGTGATCAAATAAAAGATTCTACCTTTGCCACAGCACACAAAATATTAAGTAGTGCGTACAGAGAAACCTACGATTTAAATAATTATAGCAAACAATTGGAACTGCAGCTGATTTTTTTGCTTAAAGAAAAGCCATTAAACCGTTTAAACATTACCAAAAATTACCTTAATCAAGGGCTGTGCTACATGTATATGCAGCACAATTACCCCGAAAGGTCTTTGGCGTTTCAGCAAAAAGCTTTGCAATATTCACCTCCATCGTATTTGGCAAAATGTTATCTTGAGATGGCTTTTGTAAATTATTATTTAGGCGATTTTACAGAAGGTATAAAATATAGCTCTATGGCAACACATTGGGCTCGAAAGCAAAAAGACACTTTAGATATTCTGTATGCACAAGATTCTCATTTGGATATGTTGTTACTTTTGGGGCAAACTCAAAAAGCTAAACTAATTTTTGACGAATTTGTGAGAATTTGTGAAATCAAACAATACTATTTTTTTTCTAATTTGGGTAAATTTAACGAGCGATTGGGCGATTTCAAATCTGCAGAGATGTATTTTAAAAAAACATTAAAATACGCCCAATTACCTTCAGACTATATTTCTACGCATTCGCTTTGGGCGGAGTGCCTGATAAACAAAGCAGCATACTCAAACGCAAAATACCATTTAGATATAGCCGAATCCTATCTTTCTAGTAGCTTTACTTTAGGAAGAACCCGATATTTTATTTATGCCAGCCAAGCAAAAGTTGCTCGTTTTCTTAAACAATATGATAAAGCTTTTTTTTACCAAGAAAAAGCTTTAACCGACATAGGATTTACATTATCAACCATAAAAAACTCCGAAAATGTAATCAAAACGCTTCATACATTATTTAGCAAAAAAGAAGTACTTGAAATTACTTCCGAAAATGCACACACGCATTTGTCTATTTATTTACAAACCAAACAAAAATCACACCTACTAAAAGCACTCAATACCTACGAGTTGGCAGACAAATTGGTAGATTTGATGCGCAATGACCACCAGGGGCAAGGTTCAAAGTTTTTTTGGAGAGAAGCTACTCATGAGTTGTATGAAAATGCGATAAAAGTTTGTTTTTTGTTGAACAATCCTGAAAAGGCATTTTATTTTATAGAAAAGTCAAAAGCCAGCTTGTTAAACGATGCATTAAATAGTTCAAAAGCCAATCAGTTGCTTTCGAAATCTGAAGCTGAAAAAGAAAAATATTTAAAAACAAACATTACCAAAACAAGGGCTGCCTTTAATCCTTCTGTTCAGAATACGGGCATTTTATTGAAGATACAAAATGCTGAAAACGAATATTCCCAATTTATTAAAAGTTTAGAAAAATCAAATAAAGCATATTTTAATGTAAAATATGACCAACGTTTTTTCACAATAAAACAAGTACAAGAAAAGCTCAAGCTAAACCAACAAAGTTTGGTAGATTATTTTGTAGGTGATAGCATGGTGTATGCACTTAATATATCAGAAAACCAAGTGATTATGCTCAAGTTACCAGTAAAAATATTTCAAAAACAGAGTGCTGAATACGTTGCTTTGGTTGCTAGTTTAGATCAAAACGAAAAATATAATTTGTTTAAAAAAACAGCTTCAGATTTGTACGAAAGTTTTATAAAACCGCTTGGACTTGTCGGAAAAAGAGTAGCTTTTTCGCCCGATGGCAATTTTTTCCCTTTTGAATCATTGTTGAATAAAACTACTCAAAGGTATTTGCTCGAAGATATGGCTGTAAGCTATGTGTATTCAGCAAAGTTTTATATGCAAAATCTGACTGAAAGTAAACGTTTTTCAAACACTTTTTTGGGTTTTGCACCTGTTAAATATCAACAAAGTCAGCATAGCCTTTTGGGGGCTTCGGCAACTTTGGGCGAAATTGCAAAGCATTTTACTCATTCTACCACTTTTACTTTTCGGGAGGCTAGTAAAGAGAATTTTGCAAAAAAAGCCCCAGAAGCAGGTGTATTACAGCTTTTTACACATGCCCAAGCCGACGAAAATGCTGAACCACGAATTTATTTTTCAGATTCGACTATGTCAATCTCAGATTTTTATGGCTTAGATCCTTTCAAGGCACAGCTGGTTTCTTTATCAGCCTGCGAAACAGCTAAAGGTGAAGTAGCCAAAGGGGAAGGTGTGATGAGCTTGTCGAGAAGTTTTGCGATGTTGGGTGTACCCGCCACCATAACCACACTTTGGAGCGTAGATGAAATGGCTACTTACGAAATTACAAAGAATTTTTATCGGTTTTTGAAAGAAGGCAATCCTAAAGATATTGCTCTACAAAAAGCTAGGTTGCTTTTTATGCAAAACGGAACAAAAGAGCAAAATTTACCCTACTATTGGGCAGGTAATATCTTAGTTGGTGCAAGCGACCCTTTGATTTTCTCTTCAACCACCAAGAAGTGGTGGATACTTTGTATTGGATTTACACTTGCCGGATTGTTTTTTTATGTTTTTAGGAAGATTAAAATTAGTGTTAAATATTTTTTTTTGGGGAAGAAATCTAGGTAATAAAAAAGTAAAATCAGCATTTAAAAAAGTTTAAAATATTATACTCTTCAAAATCAAAACTATTAGTTTTTTAACCCTATCACCAAATACTATTCTTTATTTTTTTCAAAAATTTCTATACATTGTTCAATTATTTTTCATTCAGAGTAAGGGTATTTACTAAAATCAAACTCTAACTAGCAATAAGTATATTTTTTATCAATAAAATACAGTTATTTTTAGTGGCTGATCATCTCTAATTTGCTTTTTCTGTATTTTATTCTACTCAAAGTAGACTTATTATTTTTTCCAAAAAACAATACAAACATTTTATTTCATCAACAAAACAAAAAGTTTTTAAGTCGAAACATATTTCGTCTGTGCTTTTTGTTTACAAAAAAACAACAAATGAAAAAAACATTTCTTTTTTCTGTGTTATTGTTTTGCCTTTTTTTGAGCAAAACAGTTGCACAGACTTTCAGTTGGGACAATTCCACTGTTTATTTTTTACTCATCGACCGTTTTAATGACGGCAACACTACCAACAACAACAATTATGGAAGAAGCTCAGACCCTGTGGGCGGCTTTATGGGGGGCGACATTGCGGGCATTACAGCAAAAATTAATGCCAATTACTTTAATGATTTGGGTGTAGATGCACTTTGGATATCTTCACCCTACGAACAGATGCACAGTTTTGTACCAGGGTATTCAGATCCAGCTTTTCAGAAACATTTTGCTTATCATGGCTATTGGCCACTAGATTGGTCTAAAATGGATAAAAATTATGGAACTAAAAATGAATTTCAAACTATGGTGGACGCTGCTCACTCGCATGGACTGCGTGTGGTGATGGATATCGTAATGAATCATTTTGCCTACGAAAATGCAGGAGATATGGCAGAATTTAATTACGGAAACCCCAATAATGTAAATGACAATACCGATCAACGCTGGTGTAACTGGTGGGGTCAAGGTTGGGTCAGAAAAAGTACAGACGCAGGTTTGACTATCCCTTGTGCAAGTCCATTTGGCGGTGCTCCTTTACAAATTACTGGTTTTGGCTTGCCCGATATTAAAACTGAATCTACAGAAACGCCAGGTTTACCTCCAATATTGATCAATAAATGGAGTAAAGAAGGAACATTACAGTCAGAACAAAATTCATTGAATACTTTTTTTACGAATAAAAACTTAGCAGCAACACCAAGAAATCATATCGTTAAATGGCTGACAGATTGGGTAAGAGAATACGGAATAGATGGTTTTAGAATAGATACTTACAAACACGTTGAGCCAGAAGCTTGGGGTGTATTGAACACTCAAGCTGCCCAAGCCTTGAATGAATGGAAAATTGCCAATCCAACCAAAAAATTAGACAATACACCCTTTTGGTCTGTAGGAGAAGATTATGGCGCAGGCTTTGGCAGAGACAATAC
>JAGNSI010000025.1 GCA_017988135.1 Pseudarcicella sp. | reverse complement strand
TTAAAGCAAGGGGCAAGTATCGATATACCAGTATATGGAAAAGATCCTTACACAAAGGTGGAGCCAATGAACGGTACAATTGGACAAATAAAAACACCTTTATTGCTTTTGGATGAAGTAGTAAAATGGTGTCAGCAAAACAACCTGAAAATTATATTGGACAACCATGCAAGAGCTGCAGACGGATATATGAACGAAAACGTTTGGTATACCACAGCAGTGCCAGAAACTAAATGGATAGAAAACTGGGTGATGATCGCAAATCGTTACAAAGATTATGACGCTGTAGTAGGTATGGATTTAGATAATGAGCCGCATGGTAAATCGTCAGAAACATCTTTTGCAGCATGGGGTAATGGACAAGTAAACGACTGGAGATTAGCAGCTCAAAGATGCGGTAATGCTATCTTGGCAGTAAACCCGAATGTACTAATAGTAGTAGAAGGTAATCAAACCTTTGAAGATAAAAATTACTGGTGGGGTGGCAACTTGAAAGGAGCCAGAAACTATCCAGTGACATTGTCAGTGCCAAATAAACTAATGTACTCTCCACACGAGTATGGCCCTACAGTATTTGAACAAGAATGGTTTGCAGACCCAACTTTCCCAGCTAATATGAAAGGTATTTGGGACGAACATTTTGGATATTTGATAGAAGAAAACAAAAGTCCGTTATTGGTAGGAGAATTTGGTATAAAAGTAAATGCAGGTAAAGATGCTATTTGGTTTAAAGAATTCTTGAAATATATGGGCAACAGATATTCGTGGACATTCTGGTGTTTCAATCCAAACTCAGGAGATACAGGCGGTATAGTATCTGACGACTGGACAACTCCTGTAGACTGGAAGTTGAATGCACTAAAACCATACATGGCTCCTATGATCAAAAACGGTATTGTTTCATGTGTAAATGTAGCTCCAGTAGCAGACTTTACCACAAGTATTGGTAACGGAATAGCACCAGTACAAGCTCAGTTTGATGCCTCTGAAAGCTCAGACGAAAACGGAGATAATCTTACCTATACGTGGAAATTTGGCAATACGGCTACTGGTTCAGGTAAAATTGTAAATTTTACTTTCACAACTTCTGGTTCTTACGTTATAACCCTTACCGTTTCTGACGGAAAAGGTGGTTCTTCAACAAAATCAGAAACTGTAATAATTACCAAAGCGGGTGACAACAGAAATCCTACAGCAAGGCTTACTGCTAGTACAACTTCTGGAGAAGCTCCTGTAGCGATTAGTTTCAACGGAACCACTTCTACCGATCCAGACAGCGATGTTTTAACGTACACTTGGGATTTTGGTAATGGTAATACTGGTACAGGTGCAATAGTATCGCATACTTACACCACCGCAGGAACATTTACTGCTAAACTTACAGTGTCTGACGGAAGGGGAGGTACATCTTCAAAATCAATAGTTATAAATATAGCTCCTGAGCCACCTATCAGTTTAGTAGCTCAGTACCGTGCAAATGACATAAATCCTACAAACGATGCAATTAAGCCACATTTGAATATCATCAATTCGGGCAAAAGAGCAGTAGACTTGTCTAAGCTGAAAGTAAGGTACTATATTACCAAAGAAGACAACAAAGCTATAAGTTTCTTCTGTGATTATGCAGCCATAGGCACTTCAAAAGTAGCAGGAGCATTTGTTTCAACGGGTAGTGCTGCAAATCAAAATTATGTAGAAATTAGTTTCAATGCAACAGCAGGAAATTTGGGAGCAGGTGGAAGCACAGGCGATATTCAATGCCGTTTCAACAACTCAGATTATTCTACTTGCAACGAAGCAAACGACTATTCGTTTGATCCAACTAAAACCAACTATGTAGATCACAATAAAGTGGTAATCTATTATGACGGTGTGTTGGCTTGGGGAATACCGCCAGTTTCGGGTGCTAGATTGGGGTCAAAAGAATCAGCTTTCTCAGCAAGTAGTTCTGTGGTAGTATCTCCAAATCCAAGTAAAGGAATGTTTACAGTAACCTTCAATCAGCCAGTATCTATGCTCGAAAATGCAGTAGTTACCAATGTTGTAGGTTTACCAGTATACCAAAAAGATCTTACATCTCTTACCAGTAACAAGCTAGAAATCAATCTGAAATCAGTGCCATCAGGTGCTTATTTCTTGAAAGTAAAAGCAAAAACAGGCGAGAAAAATGTACAAAAGGTAATGATTTTTAAGTAATGTAGATGATGATGACTAGGTTTGGTTGGTCTTTGACCAGCCAAACCATTTTTGAAACTTTTTTAAATTAAAATTTATGATAATAAAAATTACACTTTTCAAATTTATAGACATTATGTATCCCAACATTCATTTAAGAGTATAAATTTCAGCAAACCATTCTGTTTGTTTTTAATAAAATTTAAAATTACATACAATATTTTAGTGAAAAATTCCTTGATAAAGTTTACCAATTAATCATCTTAATAAATTTTACTTTTTTTAAACAATCAAAAAAAACAATGCAAAAAAATTCTATTATGAAAAAGTGGCTTATGCTACTGCTTTGTGCCAGTCCGCTGACAGATCAGGCACAAACCACCCCAGCTGCTCCGTTTAAATACGGCGAAGCACTTCAAAAATCCTTCTTCTTTTACGAAGCTCAGCAATCTGGAGCAATTCCTGCTTGGAACAGGGTTTCGTGGAGAGGAAATTCAGGCATGACCGATGGTGCCGACAAAGGCGTAGACCTAACGGGTGGCTGGTACGATGCTGGTGATCACGTTAAATTTGGTTTACCAATGGCATTCTCAGCCACAGCCTTGGCTTGGGGAGGTATACAATTTCAATCGGGTTATAACAAATCGGGTCAAATGGTACATCTCAAAAATAACTTGCGCTTTGTGGCTGATTATTTCATAAAATGCCACCCTGCAGACAATACCTTTTATGGGCAAGTAGGTGATGGCGATGCCGACCATGCTTGGTGGGGATCTGCCGAAGTAATGCCAATGGCTAGACCAAGTTACAAATTAGGAGCAAACGATGGACCTGAAATTTTGGGAGAAACTGCTGCTGCTTTGGCGGCAATAAGTATTTTGTTTAAAATTTCAGACCCTACTTATAGTGCAAAACTTTTGCTTCATGCTAAACAACTGTATGCAATGGCTGAAGTGCGTGAAGCCAAGTATACAGCAAGCATACCAGCAGGGTCTTTTTATAACTCTTGGAGTGGTGGCAACGATGAGAAAATTTGGGGAGCAGCATGGTTATACAAAGCCACCAACGATCCAATTTATCTTCAAAAAGCCGAAACATTTTTTGGTAAAGTAGAAGACGAAAGAGGTTTGCCAGGCGTAAAACCTTATGTTTGGACTATAGCTTGGGACGATAAAATATATGGTAGCTATGTATTGTTATCTCAATTGACCAATAATCCAAACTATAAAGTTCATGCTGAAAGATGGTTAGATTATTGGACTTCAGGAAATGACTTGAATCGCCGTATCAAATATACTCCAGGTGGTTTGGCTCACTTAGACCAATGGGGTAGTTTAAGATATGCTTCTAATACAGCGTTTTGTGCCTTGGCATATAGCGATTTAATCACCGATCCAGTTAAGAAAAAAAGATACAAAGATTTTGGTATTCGTCAGATAAACTACGCATTGGGAGATAATCCTAATAATAGAAGTTATGTATGTGGCTTTGGAGTGAATCCGCCCACAAAACCTCACCACCGTACAGCTCATGGTGCATGGGGAAACAATGTATTGGATAGACCAATAGAAAACCGTCACATTTTATACGGAGCATTGGTAGGTGGTCCATCTGCTTCTGATACCTATACAGATAGCCGTGGAGATTATATTTCAAACGAAGTAGCCACAGATTATAATGCCATGTTTACAGGTGCTTTGGCAAGATTATACGACGAGTTTGGTGGAGAGCCATTGGCAAACTTCCCAGTTCTTGAAACACCAACAGACGAATTTTATGCCGATGCAAAATTCAATGCAGTGGGTTCCAACTTTACAGAGTATGCTGTATATTTTACCAATCACTCTGCTTGGCCTTCAAAAAGTGTTACAAATGCTTCTTTCCGTTTGTTTTTTGACCTCAGCGAAGGTTTAAACAATGGCTTGACATTGGCAGACTATAGTGTTACTAAAAACTCAAGTGCATCTGCTGTAGTATCTCCATTGCAAGTATGGGATGCTGCCAAAAAAATATATTATACAGAGGTAAGCATGCCTGGAATAAAAATATTCCCTGGTGGCGACGAAGCGATGAGAAAAGAAGCTCAAGTAAGATTAACAGTAAATTCTAGCAATCCTATACATTGGAACGCTGCCAATGATCCTGCAGCTTTAGGTTTAGGAAATAATTTAGTAAAAACTGCTAATATTCCTGTGTACGACAATGGCGTACTTTTGTTTGGAAAAACTCCAACTAAAATAGACACGCCAAATAGAATACCTACTGCTAAATTTGTCGCTACACCCAAACAAGGCAATTCGCCATTGAGCGTATCTTTTGACGGTTCTACTTCTACAGATCCTGATGATGATATATTGACCTACTCTTGGAACTTCGGCGATGGCACCACTGCAACTGGTAAAATAGCCAACAAAACGTACAGTGCAGTAGGTACTTTCATAGCTACACTTACCGTAAATGATGGTAGAGGTGGTTTAAACACCGTTTCGGATTCTATACGAGTTTTGCCAAAACCAAATACAGCTCCTTTAGCGGTTATTTCAGCCAATAAAACTACTGGTTTAGCACCTTTAGTAGTAAATTTTGACGCCTCGGCTTCTTCAGATTTAGACGGCGATGCACTTACCTATTTGTGGAACTTCGGAGATGGTACAACCAACTCTACAGCCAAAATAGTATCACATACTTTTGCAGCCATTGGTAACTATACCGTAACTCTCACTGTAAAAGATGGGAAAGGCGGAACAGACGTAAAAACTATTTTGATAGCCGTAAAAGCAGTAGTTGTAAATACACCTCCAGTTGCAAACTTTACACCATCTACAGATGTTGTGGGCGACGAGCCATTGGCTTTGACTTTCAATGGCAGTACTTCTACTGACCTAGAATCTCCTGTGCTTACTTATGCTTGGGATTTTGGCGATGGCACTACAGCCACTGGCGTATCCGCAAACAAGACTTTTGCTAAAGGAGTTTATACCGTAAAACTAACAGTTACAGATGGTGATGGAGCAACTAGTGTAAAAACTATAAAAGTAACAGCCAAAGAGAAAATAGTAGTGTTCAGTCCGTTGAAAGTTCAATACCGTACTTACGATGCTAGCATCAACGATAACGCTTTCAAACCACAATTCAATATCATAAACACAGGAACAGCAAGTGTGCCTTTGAGCGAATTGAAAATACGCTACTACTTTACCAAAGAAAACTCAGAAGCTCTTAACTTCTGGTGCGATTATGCACAAATTGGAAGTGGAAATATCACAAGTTCGTTTGTAAGTGGTGCAACTGCAGCTCAAAATTATTTAGAAATTGGTTTCGGTACAGGTGCTGGAAGTTTAGCAGCAGGTGCTCAAACAGGCGAAATACAAAATCGTATCAGTACCATAAATTGGCAAAATTTCAACGAGTCAAACGATTATTCTTTTGATGGTACAAAAACTAATTTTGTAGATTGGTCTAAAGTTACACTTTATCGCAACGGAACACTTATCTGGGGAACTCCTCCTGCAAGTGGTGCTAAAGTAGGTGTTGCCGAAAAAGTAGAAAAACCTGAAGTAAAAGTAAAATTGTTTCCAAATCCAACAAGTAAAGTCGTAAATGTGACTATAACTGCTGTTGAAAAAGATCAATTTAGCTTAAAATTGTCTAACAACACAGGTGTAAATGTAGCAGCTACTTCTGTAGGATTAAATGCAGGCGAAACCAAAACGGTTGCCTTAGCTGTACCAGAAAGTATTACCAGCGGTATGTACTTTTTAAACACATCAGGAAGCAAAAGCAAACTGATTACTAAAAAAGTATTTATCAAAAAATAAATGTTTTTTTAATATCTGTGAGAATAATTATTTTTCTCACAGATATTTTTAAATATTTACTAAAAGTGCTGAAAGTCAATTTTGTTCATTTTGAAACATGGACTGTTTGCTAGGCTTTGATAAAAAACTATTTTCAATCCATGTTTTTCAAACATAAGAACATCGTCCAAAAGAATTGATAATTATACTTTTAGAGAATATTTTTTAATAAAATAATAGTTTTTTTGTTGAGAAATATTTGTCCAATTTTTTCCTTAATAAAATGAATAGTCGATTACCATTCTTTTTTTACCTCATAGGTAAGCTATCATTTATTGTGTTCAATAGTTAAAAGCTGTCTTTTTGTTCCAAACAATCAGATTGTAGCTTTTGTGAATCTATTATGGCTGTTTTAAAACTTTTTAGAAACAATTTTTTATTAAAGTAAAATAAAAATTTACATCCGTTTAATATGATTTTAAATCCTTGATAAACAGTGTTTTTTTTATTCCACAATTAAAATTAAATTTTAAATTCAAATGAAAAAACAATTAATTGGAGGCTTGATTCTCGCTAACATTCTTTTGGGAGTAAGCAGAATAACGGCTCAAACAAACATTTTACCAAGTTATAAAGATCGTTTTACTCAAATCAGAAACGAGCTTTATGATCCCGCAAACGGTTATTTTAGCAAAGATGGTTCACCGCACCATTCTATAGAAACAATCATGGTAGAAGCACCAGATCATGGGCATCAGTCTACCAGTGAGTTGTATTCGTATTGGATATGGCTAGAGGCTATGCACGGCAAATTGACCAACGACTGGAAGCCCCTCAACGATGCTTGGGGTAAAATGGAAGAACATATCATCCCTTCTTTAGCAGATCAACCAACTACTTCTGCTTATAATCCGAATGCACCGGCAACTTATGCCTCAGAGTATCCATTGCCAACACTATATCCTGCAACTTTAGAAACATCTACTCCAGTAGGAAAAGATCCAGTATCGGGTGATTTAAAATCTGCCTACGGCGACCAAATCTATGGTATGCATTGGTTGATAGACAATGATAACTTCTACGGATATGGACGTAGAGGCGATGCTTCTAAAACACCATCTATGATTAATACCTTTCAACGTGGTGAGCAAGAATCTACTTGGGAAACCGTACCTCATCCATCTTGGGAAGAATTTAAGTGGGGTGGTCAATATGGTTTTTTACCTTTGTTTACCAAAGAAAACAACGCACCATCTAAACAATGGCGTTATACCAATGCACCAGATGCCGATGCCAGGGTAGTACAAGCCATGTATTGGGCTAAACAATGGGCTAAAGAAAATGGCATTGCAAATCCAGCAGGAGCATTGCCAATAGACAAAGCTATCAAAATGGGTGACCATTTACGTTTAGCTATGTTTGACAAATATTTCAAACCAATAGGTGCTCAAAATCCTAATGCTCCAGGTGCTTCAGACTATTCATCAGCTCACTATTTGATGTCTTGGTACTATGCATGGGGTGGAAGTATGCCTGCAGCTAGCTCAAGCTCAAACTGGTCATGGAGAATAGGTTGTAGTCATTCGCACTTTGGATATCAAAACCCAGTAGCTGCGTATGTATTGAGTACAGATCCAGATTTTGCTCCAAAATCTAGCAACGGAAAGCGTGACTTCGCTACCAGCTTAAACCGTCAAATGGAATTATATTCTTATTTACAATCTCCACAAGGTCCAATAGCTGGTGGTGTTACCAATAGCTGGAACGGAAATTACAGTGCTTATCCAGCAGGTAAGTCTACTTTTTACGGAATGGCTTATGTAGATAATCCAGTATATGTAGATCCAGGCTCAAACACTTGGCCAGGATTTCAAGGATGGTCTATGGAGCGTATAGCTGAATTTTACTATATTTCAAAAGATGCTCGTGCCAAAAAATTGTTAGACAAATACATTCCTTGGTTGGTAGGTTCAATACAACTTTCAGGAACTACAGGTTTTAAAGTGCCAGCTCAATTTGCTTGGACAGGGGAGCCTGATACTTGGAATGCTTCAAGCCCAGGTTCAAATTCAAACTTGAAAGTAAATGTAACAGAATTGGGTACTGACCTTGGTGTGGCTGCTTCTTTCGCTCGTACTTTGACCTACTATGCTGCTGCTACAAAAAAACACGATGGTGTAATGAACGAGCCAGCACGTAAAATGGCACAAGAAGTATTAGACAGAATGTGGTTAAGTTTCCGTGACGATAAAGGGCTTGCTGCTCCAGAATCACGTGGAGATTACAAAAGATTTTTTGACCAAGAGGTACATGTGCCAGCAAATTTCACTGGTAAAATGGCAAATGGTGACGATATTAAGCCTGGCGTAAAATTTATAGACATTAGAACTGGGTATAAAAGCGATCCAAATTATCCTGCTTTAGTAACTGCTTATAATGAAAATAAACCATTTACAATCAGCTATCACCGTAGCTGGGCTCAAATGGAAATAGCTCTTGCCAATGCTGAATATGGTTTGTTGATAGGCAATGCTGTGGTAGATTCTATTGCCATCAAAAAAAATCCAACAACAGCTATTACAACGCCAGTAAACAATGCCAAATTCAATTTGGGAGTAAATATTTCTATAAAAGCAACAGCGAAAGATCCAGACGGAACTATTGCAAACGTAAAATTCTATGCAAATGGTATTTTGATTGGCACTAAAACAGTTGCTCCATACAACCTTACTTGGAAACCAACTGTAAATGGCGTATACACTATCAAAACCATTGCTACCGACAACGAAGGAAGAACAGGCGAGTCTGCTCTTGTGAAAATTACTGTCGGAAACACTCCACCAGTAGCTGTAGCAACTGCTTCTCCAAATTCAGGAAGCAAACCATTGGTAGTAACTTTGTCTGCAGCTGGTTCTACAGATGCTGACAACAATCCATTGACCTACGTTTGGAATTTTGGAGATGGCACACCAACGGCAACGGGTGTTACTGTAACGCACGTTTATAATACTGCATCTACAACTCCATTTGTAGCAACTGTTTCTGTTTCTGACGGAACTGCTACTTCTGTGGCTTCTACATCTATCACAGTAAATGATAAAATTTCTTGTAATTATGGTACGCCATTAGCTACTCCACTACCATCTACACAACATAAATCTTACAATTATATGCATGTAGTAGGCAATGGGCCGTCGTTTAGCAATGTTACCAATTTTACAATCAATTGGGATTTACAAAACAACGGTTTATGGCAATTTGCTATCAACACCAACAACGGTCAGCCAAACTGGTACAATGACCTTCGTGGTGGTATGTCACAAACTTTCAATTCTGCACAACCTAAGCTTACTATTCCAAACAGCGGATTCCCAGGATTTACTGGTGAATACTATGTTACAATGGATGGAGGAAATTTTGTGATGGTAGCTAAAAATGGTTCACATATAATCTATTGCAGCAATTCTGCTACAAAACCAGACTGCGGACTTTCTTCTCCAGGAAGATTTGGCGTAGCTGAAGTTGAAAGCACAGAGCAAAATGTTAATGTGTATCCAAATCCTTTCAAAACGAAGTTTAATGTTTCGTTTGAAAACCGTAGCGACGTACAAAAAGTTGAGTTATACAATAAAATGGGACAAAAATTGTACAACATCGATGGTAAAAATATCAAAAGCAATACGCTTACCGTTGATATGAAAAACAATAAAAATACCGATTATTTATTGAAAGTAACCACCAAAAAAGGTGTAATTACTAAGTCTGTATTGAAATAACAATATCAGATAATTATTTGCCGACAATACCCACCCAAAAGGTTGGTATTGTCGGTTTTTTTTGTTTAAATTAGCTCTTGCTAAACATTGATAGCAGCTCTTGAAATTTTATTAAATCCAAAATTGAAATACCATGAACGAAAGACCTAAGTTGAAATTAGAACTAACTACAACCGATAAATTGCTCGAAATCTTTGCTTGGGTTTCGGTTGTTATAATTTGGATTATTGCAATTGCAAACTACTCAAGTATGTCCGAAACAATTCCCATACATTTCAATCTTATAGGTAAGGCAGACGGTTTTGGTAGTAAAAACCATATTTTTGGTTCACCTTTTATAGCAACCCTTCTATTTGCTGGACTGACTATTCTAAATAAATTTCCCCACATTTTTAACTATCCTACCCACATCACTTCAGAAAACGCACTGAAGCAATATACAATTGCAACAAAAATAATTAGATATTTGAAGTTGATAGTTGTGGTTATTTTTGGGGTAATAGTGTTCTATACAATTCTATATTAAATTGAAAGTCAGGTGAAATTGAAGTTGAATTGTTGTTGATATTGTACCATTTTTTTTGAAGAACTTGAATGTTTTTTATGTTTCAGAACAAAAACACACACAACTTTTATGCAAAATATTCAAGTGTTTTTATTGTTTCTTGTAATTTTATTAAAACCGTTTTATTATGAAATTTTATTCATAAATTTTTCAAATTCACCATTGTCATACAAAACGGGTCCATGTCCAAAGCAAAGTATTTTAGGTTTTAAATCAAACAATTTTATGATTGATTTTGTATTGATAGCTTTGTCTGTTGTGAATAAATTAGGCGGAGAATCAAGTCCAACAAAAGTGCTCAGTAAATTCATATTTACCAATGTGTCACCTACAATCAAAACTTTGTCTTTTTCTCTGAAAAATGAAATATGACCATTTGAGTGTCCTGGCGTTTCTATAACCGTAAAGCTTCCTACGCTGTCGCCTTCTTTTATAATATGTGATACTTCATGGCCTTTTCCTGCCCAAAATTTTTGTTGAAACTGAGGTATAAAGTGCTTGCTATTGGGGTACTCATCAATAACATTTCCAGATTCTGCCTTTTCTTTTTCCAGCTCTGAAGTCCAGAGAGGAATATTCAAAGTATTACAAATAAAACTGCTACTTCCTTGATGGTCAGCATGTGCATGGGTTAAAATATGCTTTGATATTTTTTTATTTTTTACCGCTTTTATGATTTTATTTCCAGAACTTCTAATGCCAGCATCAATTATAATGTCATCTATTAAAAAACAATTGATAGCACTTCTTGGAAAAAGGGCAATTTGGTACACATTTTTGCTAATTTCTTTCATTTTATTAAATTTAATTTTTGCAAAAATCATACATACATTCTCAATCTAACTTGATAAATGTTAAGAAATTTCTTTTCTAATTCTGCTTAGTGATTCAGGAGTTATTCCAAGAAATGAGGCAATGTGTATCAATGGAGTTCTTGTGATGATTTTTTTGGGTGATGTTTTTAAAAAATCTAAATATTTTTCTTTTGCAGGAATTGTATGGATTTTTAGTAGCCTATCAGACAAACAAACCACTGTGCTTTCTGATAAAATTCTTCCTATTTTTTGCCATTTAGGAATAAGATCATATAGTTCTTGCATTTCACTATATTCTATCGTAAATGTCTCTGTGTTTTCTATACATTGAATAAATTCATAAGATTTTGTTTGATTGATAAAGCTTGAATAAGAAGAAACAAAACCTTTGTCACAAGATAAATATGTTGTTATTTCTTTCCCATCTTTCATGTAAAATACCCGTACTAAGCCTTCTTCTATAAAATGTAATTGTTTGGCAATTTGTGATTCCTTTAGTAAAAAATCTTTTGCTATAAATTTTTTGCGTTTAAATTTTGATGTAATAATTTCCAATTCTGCATTTGTGAATGTTTCATGCAGCGTAATTTCATTGATTAGACTTTCCATTTGTTTTGTACGCTTATTCTCTGTTTTTTTGGGCGAATTAGTTATAGTTTTTTTTGACAAGTAGCAAATATAAATTTCAGATTTTAATTTTTGACTATTTTAAGTTTTGTTCAATGTCATCAATGAAATTACAGATTTTATTTACTCATTAGCTAGAATTGTAATAAAATTATAAAGTGATTTAATAGAATTTTTTATTTCAAATATACCTTTCTGAATTCTTATCCTAATCGTTCGATGATTGTATTTTTATACAGTTAAATAAAAAATAATTTCTTATCCTTTTTCTTCTAAAAATTCAAAATAAACTGCCTATTTTCATAGCTTGCAAATTATTTAATCAATTAGTTTTGTATACTTGTAAAATGATTTTTCAGAATTACATTTTAAAAAAATACAGTACTTTTTATTATTGATTTTTTGTTTTTTAAATCAAAAATATCTTCAACCTTAACAACAGTAATACCCTTTGGGGCTTTGTTTTTATGCAACGTAAATTAAGAATGGGAATGATTGGTGGAGGTCGTGGGGCTTTCATCGGCGGTGTTCATCGAATAGCTGCTGCCATAGATGGCGAAATTGAATTGGTGGGTGGGGCGTTTAGTTCAACACCCGAAAAATCTAAGGCTTCGGGAGAAGATTTTATGCTTGACCCTTCACGTTGTTATGGCGATTTTAAAGAAATGATTCAGAAAGAAAAACGTCGTGACGACCGTATGGATATTATTTCCATTGTTACGCCCAATCATATGCATTTTGCACCCACAAAAATGGCTCTCGAAAATGGCTTTCATGTGATTTGTGACAAACCTGTTTGTTTTAGCCTTTCTGAAGCAAAAAAATTAAAAGAAATCATCGAAAAAACAGGTTTGACCTTTGGTCTTACACACAACTACACTGGCTATCCGATGGTAAAACATGCCAAATATTTGGTTCAAAATGGTGTAATAGGCAAAATCCGTAAGGTAGTTGTAGAATATCCCCAAGGTTGGTTGTCATTTCCATTAGAAAAAGAAGGAGCCAAGCAAGCGGAATGGCGTACCGACCCAAAACGTTCGGGCATAGCAGGCTCGGTTGGCGATATAGGAACTCACGCCGAAAATCTTGCTGAATACGTTACTGGATTAAAAATCAAAGAATTATGTGCCGATGTAAGTATTTTTGTAGAAGACCGCTTGCTCGATGATGATGCAAACGTTTTGTTACGTTTTGACAATGGAGCGAAAGGTATTTTGCATTGTAGCCAAATTTGCAATGGAGATTTGAATGGACTGAATATCAGAGTTTATGGCGAATTGGGTACGCTTCAATGGCACCAAGAACGCCCTCAGTATTTGTATCACAAAACAAATGAAGGGCAACAAATTTATGAACCATCGGTTGGTAAACTGTCAGACACGGCAAACAATCATACTCGTATTCCTTTCGGGCATCCTGAAGGATATTTAGAAGCATTCGCTAATGTTTATCGAAATTTTGCACGAACTGTAAGAAAACGAATGAATGGCGAAGAACCTAACGAATTTGACCTAGATTTCCCTAGAATCGATGATGGAATCAGGGGAATGCAATTTATAGAAACCGTAATAGCATCTGGCAAAGCAGGTGCTAAGTGGACTAAGTTTAAAAACTGATTAAACTTATTTTGCGCTAAAAAAAACATTCATTTTCTTATTAAAATCATGAAAACAATAAAAGGGCCAGCAATATTTTTAGCTCAATTTATGGGCGATACAGCTCCGTTTAATTCGCTCGACACCATTGCCGATCACATGGCAGGTTTGGGTTACAAAGGCTTGCAATTACCCTCATGGGATAGCCGTATAATGGATCTCCAAAAGGCAGCCGAAAGCAAAACCTATTGTGACGAACTCAAGGGGAAATTAGCAGACAAAGGTCTCGCAATTACCGAACTTTCTACTCATCTTCAAGGGCAACTGATTGCTTCACACCCTACCTACAACGCCATGTTTGATGCTTTTGCACCTACCGAAGTGCATGGCAACGAAATGGCTCGTCGTAAATGGGCAGAGCAACAATTGATTTATGCAGCCAAGGCTTCGCAAAATTTAGGTTTAAAGTCACATGTAGGCTTTTCGGGTGCATTGGCTTGGCCTTTTTTGTATCCATGGCCCCAGCGTCCGAGTGGTTTGATAGAAACAGCTTTTAAAGAATTAGCTAGCCGTTGGAAACCCATTTTGGATGTTTATGATGAATGTGGCGTAGACTATTGCTACGAACTACACCCTGGTGAAGACCTTTACGATGGTACTACTTTTGAAATGTTTGTAGATTATTTGAAAGGTCATCCTAGAGCATGTATCAATTATGATCCAAGTCATTTTGTGTTGCAATGTTTAGATTACTTACAATTTATCGATTTGTATCACGATAGAATTAAAGCATTCCATGTTAAAGATGCAGAGTTTAATCCATCGGGTAGGCAAGGAGTTTATAGTGGTTATGCAGGATGGGCAGATCGTGCAGGGCGTTTTCGCTCACTGGGAGACGGACAAGTAGATTTTAGTGCCATTTTTTCAAAATTATCACAGTACGATTACGATTCATGGGCAGTTTTAGAATGGGAATGTTGCATTAAATCATCTGAGCAAGGAGCCGAAGAAGGTGCAACATTTATTTCTGACCATATCATCCGTGTGGCAACACGTGCATTTGATGATTTTGCGGCCTCAGGTGCTGATGAAAATGTAAATCGTAAGTTATTAGGAATTTAGAATGAATTTTATTCATCCCCGTAATTTTTTGAATGATGCTAAATTACGGGGATGTTTTTTGGGGTAAATTTGATTTTTAGGCGGATTTATTTTATGTATCCAACAACCCACAGAGAGAGTATCAAGCGAAATATTCAACCTGAAAATCATTAATTTTGAAAAAATTATTTCAGAACAATTTTTTTTCTAAGCAATTTCTCTCCTGTTTTTACATGTATAAAATATTTACCCGAGGTCCAATCTGTTGTGTTTATTTTAAGTTTTATAGGTTCAGATGTCTGACTATAAATAAGCGATCCTTGTCGGTTAAATATTTTAACCTGAGAACTTTCACTAAGATTGCTTAAGTCTACCGTAAATTGGTCGTTTGCTGGGTTAGGATAAGCATCAAAAGAAATAGTCTGATTGTTTTGTTTTTCCGTTTGAACCGAGCCTAATTTTGCATTACTAGCTTTTGTAAATTCAAACCAATTTATATTAAATAAATTTCCAGTAGATGAGGTGTTTACAAATTTAAGCCTAATGGTTTGCAACCCTGATGAAGTAAAATTAATGTTTGGTCCGTAGATGGTTTTCCATGTTTGCCATCCGCCTGTTGTTGCAACATTTACAGAGCCCAGTAGGGTTGTACCTTTGTAAATTTGAATAGTTCCACCGTTTTGGGCACTGGCAACTCTGAATTTTGTGGAATAAGTACCAACTGATGCTACATTTATTGAATAATCGCACCAATCGTTGTTTTTTACAAAGCTTACATTTGAGCCTGCTCCTGTATCTGTTGTCGTTTCTGTTTGTATGCCACTCATTGCTGTGTATTTTTCAGCCTCAAAACGTTTGATTTCTGAATCATTTCCACTAGCACTAGCAACAACTGGAGAGCCTGCATAAAATCTTGGTGACTCGAAATTGTACTGAGCGTAGCTGCCTGGCAAATCAAAAACCAAATAAACATCGTGTGTTCCATTGGCTTCACGTAAAAACGTTTCAATCTTTCCTGCATTCTCGCTTTCAGAATTGGCATTCAATCTAATTGTTCCGCAAAGCGTACCTGTAGGGCTATCAAGTCTAACCTGAACTTTTGCATTACCAACAGATTCGTTCACTTTTAAATCTAGATAATAATATCCCGAGCCAAGATTAACCTTGTCAAAACGTAATGTAGCTGTATTTGCAGTGAAGCTTAGTTTCTGTCCGCTCACATTTACATTTGTTTTTGTTGCAGCAGCTAGGTCAAGTTGTATTTGAAAAGGTTGCTTTACTACCACTGGAGCAACACATTCAATAGTTTGTTTTACCGGTATTATTGTACCATCGGGGTTATAGTTTAAATAATCGATGCATACAGAACGCTGTGTCCAGCTTCCTTCATTTGCAAAATTTGAAAGTTTATAAGAAGATAATGCTGAAGTATGATAAAAAAGATAATCCTGACCATGAAATTCAACAATTCCACCATGATTTGATTGATTTAATCTCCAAACAACATAATCTTTTCCAGGATATTTTGGTCCATTTTTAACCCCAACCCCAAGCTCATTATTCATTATACCTTTATAGCTAAAGCTGCCAGTAGCAGAATTTCCCATGCAATAGTCCAAATGAGATTTCTTTCTTGCAGGATCATCTGGATTATTTTTATCGACAGGTTTTTCATATGAAGTATGGTAACTATAATAATATTTTCCTTTACGTTTATGCATCCATGCTGCCTCCATAAAGTTATTTGCACCATAATCAAGTGTGGCAGCGGTAGTTGTGAAAGATTTCATATCATCACCCACTTTTGCCCAAAGTTTTCGGTTCCAAAACATATATTTTTCACCATCATCATCGATAAATATTGAAGGATCGAGCCCATTAGGCGAACCCTGTATTCTGTCTTGTATTATAGTGAATTTTTTATCCATCCTGTCGCTTACTGCAACACCAATAACATCTGTTCCATTAGTATTAACAACTGGATAAAACAAATAATACAAACCGTGATGATAAATAATATCTGGTGCCCAAAGAGCCCCTTTTGCATCTGCGGGTTTTAAATCAGTAATATTCAAAATTTCACCATGGTCGGTCCAATTGACCATATCTTCTGATGAATAGGAACGATATGAGTGCATCGTTTTATAACCACCTCCATTGGGGTGATCAATAGAAGTAACCATCCACACCTTGCCATCGGGCATTACTTTAGGTGCTGCATCGGCAGTGTAACTTGTTGTAACAACAGGGTTTTTGTAGGGAAATTGAGCGTTTGAAGTTCTAGCAAATGCAAAAACTAAAAACGAAAAAATAATTTTCTTCATGATGTATAAGAATATTAATAAATAATATTCAAATATACATAGATTATGCAAAGAAATAATAATTGTGCAAAAAACATTTATATTCTTGGTTTTGTGGTTGACAGCTAGAAGTTCTCGGTCGACTATAAATTAAGTTGGGTGTTTTGTGTAGAGTGTTGGATTTTAAGAATGTTGAATTTTTAGAAAAGTTTGTGTAATTTAGAGGTATGTATTTTTAAAAAATGTTACGTCAATAATATTGCAGTTATAAGTAATATTGATACATTAAATTTTCAAAATTTGAGGTATACGATTGTATGACATTTACTGATATAAACCTCTATTAAATTTAAATACTAAATGATTGTTTACGGTAGTAGAAGTAAGGAACTTGCAAAAGAAATTTCAACAGATAAGTGCCAACATTGTGGAACACAGAATAGTATTGAATTATACGTATTCCTAAAATATGCTCACGCTTTTTGGATTCCATTTTTTCCAATATACAAAACAGGAATTAGCCAGTGTGACCATTGCAAACAAGTTTTGAAACTTGAAGAAATGCCTTACACTTTAAGGGAATCTTATGAAAATTTAGTGTCTCAAACCAAGACACCCAAATGGATGTTTTCAGGATTAGCTTTTGTAGCAATTTTAATAATTATTGGAAATATCAATTCCCATAAAAATGAAGAAAAAAAAGCTGAACTTATACAGACACTACAAAGTCGGGATATTCTTGAAATCAAAATGAAAGACGATCAATATACACTTTACAAAATAGACCATGTACGAGGTGACTCTGTAATGTTTCAAGAAAGCAATTATGAGACAAATAACCTCAAAGGTATTGACGATTTGAAAAGCAAAGGCGACAGTGCTTATTCAAATGAAGTATTTTGGGTTCCAAAATCAGAATTAAAAATGATGTTAGAAAAAGGAGATATAGTCGATATTAATAGAAAATAGATTGTGAGCTATGTTCAACAGCCTACTAAATAAAATGAATACTAAATAAAATAAATAATTTTAAAAAATATGAATCTTACAAACACTGACTTGTTACTAGACGATAAAGACTACAATTGGTTGAAACTATCTGACGATACATTTTATCTCAGGAAAAATGAAGTAGTTGTCGTAGAGCTAGCTTATCCTGAAATTCAGAAAATTGAGCAAGTAGAAAATTCTACAAGCTTCAAAATCTTCTACGAGAAAGATAAAAAAAGTATTTCACCTGAAGAGAAAACAGAAGAGGTAATAGAAGCTATCGCAGAAAAGTGTAAGTTCTATAAATTTGAATCTCAACTTTCAATAGGTAAAGTGATAGTAGATCGTTTGTTAGGTTTACTTTTAATACCATTAACTTGGGGATTTGGTATTTATTGGCTCTTTTATGGCGAAAGTTTGAGAGTAAACATAATGGTTGTTTTATTTTTGAAAGCAGTTGAATATATTGGTCCTATTTGGTATACAGGGATTATGGGTGGTATTTATTTATTAGTTTTGCGTAATCTTATTAAAAACTTAATCAAAAGACCCATCTTAAATACTTGGTCTAAGCTTTAGTTTTTTTTAAAATCAATACTTCGAAAAAAAATGTATAAAGCTATCTTTCCAAAATCAAGGTCTAGTTTTATTTTGAGCTTATTTTTTTAAAAAAGAATAATGAAATATTGAGAGCTGTATGCTACGGTTAACGGAGAGAAAAACTAATAAAATTGACAAACTCAATTTTATTAGTTTTTTTTCTTATTCAACATAGTTACTCCTTGATAAGTACGATAAACGCCCAAGACAAATAAGATAATAGATACTGTCCATTTTCCACCAATTTTGTAAGCAAGATAAAACATCCAGTTTATCTTTATAGATTCTCCTCCCTTTTCGATATCATCAAAGAGATAGTAAAAGAAAAATGAGCCACCCATAAGTGCTACCCCTAAAAAAATAAAAATCCAAGAACTGTCTTCTTTGGTTTCTTTTTGTGGTTCGTTTGGTGAAATTTCTGACATTTTTTAAGATTTAATTGTTCGTTTATTTTTTTAATTGTTCGTTTAATTCTGGATTTTCTTTCACATATTTTACAGTCAATGTGTCACCAACTTGTCTGTTTGGTAAAATATTTGATCTGTAGATACCTTTGAAAGTTTGATTGGTTACATCTCTAAATTCATATTTCACTTCCCAGTGTTCAGGAATATCTCTGTTTTTTATGGAAAAAGAATCAAAATGTTCAACTTCCAAAACTTTTGCAACTGCAAAACTTTTAGATTTTGTAAGCATCATAGCTTGATCTTCTCTTGAGCCATATGTTATGACTTCAAAAGTTTCATGTGTAGCTACTGTTAAAAGTATCACTACAATAATAGTGAACCCACTAACTGATTTATGCCAAGATTTGTCTTCGTAATCTGAAAGAAGCCTAGAAATAAATACTTGAAAAGTAATAAATGTAACTAATACAAATGGGATTTTGTACAAAACGCCATTGTTGTGTCCCAAATAGCAAAATAAGGGGTAAGCAATTAAAAGTCCGATTAATAAAATTGAAATTTTCTTCATTCTGAAATTATTTATTTGAAATGTATTGTTTTTTACTGATTACGAGGCTTTAAGAATTTAAATCTTTTTGCTGCATTTAAACAAAGGTTTGGCTTAAAAAAAACGTTTTAAATTACATTAGTTTGATATGATTTATTCAATTGAAGATCAAATAAACAATGATAAAACTCCTGCTAAAGAAAAAAATAGTATAAAAAATAAAACAATCAAAAAACTGACTATACAGAAAATAAAAATTGAGATTATTCCAATCTTTTTGTTAGTAGAAAACTTAATGAATTTTGTTAGATAATAGTCACTTTTTTTTATTCTTTTCAAAATATAAATAAATAATAGCACACAAACTATAAAATCAAAGAAGATAAATTGTAAAATTTTTGAACTTGGACCACAAAATCCCAAAATTTCATTCATGATATTTTGTTTAAGAATTTAGTTTATATGAACAATTGCATTGAATAATTTTTCTTTTTATCGTAAAAAATGAGAGCTTAATTTGATTAATCTCTATTCCTTGTGCTGAAGTATTTTTTACAGAGATAATAGAAATAGAGGCATATTAGTATAAATTTACTTTATCAAATCGGTTCTTAGTTTTTCGATTAGATCTAAATTTAAATCAGTTATTTCAGCAATAGTTTTATTATCTAAACCTTTTAAAATAGATTTGGTAGCTATTGCTATACTATTTTTATTTTTTTCATCTTCTCGTACTTTAAACTCTGCTTCAGTTTGTAGTGAGAAAATTTCACTAGCCTTAAGATGCAAACTGTCTAAATATCTGTTGTAACCATATGCGTCATCTTTGTGCAAACGCATAATGTCCAATACTTCACTTGCTTCTTTGAGACCTTTAGCTTTAAAACTATCTTCTACTTCACTGTTTTTGAAAAAATAAATCCATTCGTCTAAAGTGTCTTTTGCAATTCCGTCAAATTGGTTTACTTTCAATAAATAATACTCAGGAAATATATCAGATACTTTTTCTTTCAAAAATGCAGTTTTTTGTCTTTGTGAAAGTCCTAATAAGTCGTTTTGATGAAGCCCTAAAAAGTCTGTTTTGCCTTTGTAAATATAATCTTGACCCTGCCCAAGGTCGAAATAAACAATATTGATAGAAATTACTTTTTTGATTTCTGAATACTTTTGACCAATGCTTAGGTTTTCAGAAATACTTTTGGATACGCCATAGGCCATTCGATGAAAGTAATCAATCTCATATGTGCTTTGTATCTCAATGATAAAAAGTTCGTTTTTTGAGTTTTGGGTTAAAATATCTACTCTGTTAAACTTATCATCATCAGTTAGCTGATTGCTTTCACTTTCAAGAATTTGTTTGATTTTTATGTTATCAAACAAAAGTTCGCTCAAAAATCCTTCAAGAACTACAAAATTAGCTTTGTTTCTCAAAAGTTTTTTTATTGCCCAGTCAAATCGAATTAATTTCTTGCTCATAGTAGTGAAAAATAACCTTTACAAATTTACGATTTTTTTACCATCAAATTCAATACATTTAACTTTAACCCAAAAACCTTAAATGATTTCAAATATAGTATCACCAACTTATTTCTAGCTCACTCTTTCAACCCAACTGTAAACTTTAAGTAATTTTTACAAAATCAAACGATCTGACTATTAGTATGTTATCAAATTATATTCAATAGCCATATCGGTTGTAATTTTGATTTGTATTTTATTTAATAAAAAATTGTACTTTTTTGATAGTCATGCCGATTGATGCTTAAAGATACATACCATCTAATACGTATTTTACGTAAATTTTTAGAAAAATCAACACAAGTTATTATAACTTATGCTATATTGGTTCTGTAAATAATACATTTGTTATAAATCGACAGAAAGAATCATCATAAATGTTATGAAATTTTTAACATTATGGAATGTGATTATTTTAATATGAAGGTGTCATTTGTATTTAAAATTTATCCAAAAATAAAAACAGAATATTAAAACAATTTTACAAAATAGTTTAGGTTCAATCGTTTGGTAAATAGACTGATACTTGATTTTGTAGATGAGAAATAAAATAAACTAATGAAAGAAATTATCAATTCGTTTTTAGTGCTAAATGATGAACAATGGAATTATTGCGAGTCGAAGTTGAAAACTGTGGTTGTGAAAAAAAATGATTTTTTGCTGAAGAAAAACGAAGTTTGTAACTATTTATGCTTTGTCAAAAAAGGTGGCTTTAGATCTTATTATCTTACCGCCGAAGGTGAAGAGATAAACTTCTTGTTTCATTTTGCGAATCAGTTTTTTTGCGACTATGAAAGCTTTTTGCAAAAAACACCTTCAAATCTCAATATAGTAGCCACAGAAGATAGCACACTAATAGTTTTGCACAAAGACAAATTAGAAGATTTGTATCGTAAAGATGCTGTATGGCAAGAATTTGGCAGAAAAGTAGCAGAAAATATTTATTTGTCAGCTAGAAAAAGAACAGAAGAACTCTTGTTACAAACTGCCGAAGACAGGTATTTGAGATTGATGGAACATTCGCCCTTGATATTCGAAAAAATATCTCAAAAAAACATTGCTAGTTACCTAGGAATAAAGCCGCAGTCGCTAAGTAGAATTCGAAAAAGAGTTACAATTTGAAAAGAATATTAACTCAAGTGAATTTTTTAGAGAAAAGAAAAATCTATTTTTGTTTAATCAAAAATCATTTCTATTTCTTTTCAAAACACAGATTAAACTAATATGAAAAATTTACTAATTCTTATCGATTCATTTTGTTTATTTGCCATAGCTGGAATTCATTTTTATTGGGCTATGGGTGGGATAAAACTTGCCAGTGCGGTATTGCCAACCAATCCAAATGGGACTTTTTCTTTCAAGCCCAATAAGCTGGCAACCTTTACAGTAGCTTTGATTTTTGCACTTTTTGCGGTGATAATGCTCAGCAATATGGTAGATTTCTCTGGGGTGCTTCCATCAATATTATTGAAGTATGGAACGGTATCTGTAAGTATTATTTTTTTATTGAGGGCTTTGGGCGATTTCAAATACATGGGTTTTTCGAAAACTGTAAAAAATACAAATTTTGCCGATAACGATTCTAAATATTATAGTCCGCTTTGTTTGATGATTGGAGCAATAGGTCTTATGGTTTATTTTTTAAAGTAAAAATAATCTATGCCCCAAATTACCATAATAGGAGCATGAATACTTTAGAGGGCAAATGCATTGAGAATTTTAGACCAATGAAATGCATTTGGTTTTCTTTAAAAAAAATAAAAGAAACAAACCAAATGTTATGTTGAGCTTAATGTAAGTTTGAATAGCAAGTTTTTTCCGAAACGATGAAAAAAGCTTTGATAAAAGTATAAAGTTTTGGTTTTTTACAATGGGAAAACATTTGATAAAATTGTTTTATTCTATTTTTATTGTATTGATAAATCTATTGTGAGGAATTTTTGATTCTTTTATACTCCCATTCTCTATCAATTGAATTGAAATCTTGTTTAAAAATAAAAATATTTTTTTGTGAAATTTTACTATTCCATTCCAACCATTTTATAGTAATGCTTGTCTTTAAGGATATAAACTTTTCCAAACAATAAAATATACATATTATGTTTCTAAACACTCACCATTCTGGTCTATTAATTCTTGTTTTAGGTTGTTTTCTTACTGGCTGTAAAGACAAAACAGATCTAAAACCACTTGCCGAAACTTTGGCAAGCTTAAATCCTGCTGATAGTATTTCTATAGTTTACATCAATTCTACCAATCGAATGTTTAAAAATGTAGTAGTTGATGACAAATCAATAGCAGATTTAGCTCCTGGAGAGCATTCAGCACCCAATTATTACTCACATTTTACGCTTGATTCTGGTTATCCGTTAAGTAGAGTTTATGCAGTTTCTAATGGAGATTCTCTAAGTTCTTACTCTGAAATGATGTGGTGGTGTGGTAGTCAATGGAGTTCTCTAAAAGCAGGAAAATATACTATTGAAATGACAGTAGATGAACGTTATGATAAAAATAGAATTTTATTAAACTTACAATAAAATTATCGATTCATGATTGAGGCATAAAGCTAATGGTTATCTAAAAGTCTACCAAACAACATTACTAAACTGAAACAGCAGAATTATCTATCATCGTAGATACCATGTCCCAACGTTTGACTTTTGTTGTTTGGAGGCTTTTTATGGCCGACAAATCGTTTAAGATTTTATTTGCTAATACATTTGCCATACGAACAGGAACAGCATTCCCAATCATTTTATAGCCATCAGCTATATTTTTATAATAAAACTTGAATGAATCAGGGAAAGTTTGCACTCTCGCACATTCTCTAACGCTCAACCTACGATACAAATCTTCTTTACCAGGTACAAAAATTCTTAAATTCTGTTCCACAAATTCAAACTTTGGTGCTTGTGGATGACAAGGTGCGTGGCGACCGCCTGCTTGAATCGTGAAAGAAACTTCATCCCAAGAACGTACTCTATTTCTTGACATATAAATCGTTGAAAATCCACCGGTCATATATTCGTGATTTGACACTAAACAATTTTCACCGTTCGTAATGTTACCTTTTTGAGCTGGAAGTACATTGTCTTTTAAATCAATAATTGCTTTTGATAAAGGTATTTTATTTCCCAAAGTTGTTGGACTAGGAAATTCAAATTCAATGCCTAAATCTGTTCTGTAACCAACAAAGAAAACTCTTTTTCTATCTTGTGGAACACCATAATCAGACACATTCAGCATTTGAAAAGATAAATTATACCCACATTCACGAAACATATTTTTAATGTTTTCTAATGCAGGTTTGTGTGTATCCAACAACATACCTGAAACATTTTCTGCAAGAAAAAATTTAGGTTGTTTGTCAGCAAGTATTCTAATGAAATCATAAAAAAGTTGCCCCCTTTTGTCTCCAATTCCTCTCATTGCACCAGCTTCAGACCAACTTTGACAAGGAGGCCCTCCAATAATTCCATCACACTCAGGCACTTCATTTGTTGGAACATCGGTAATACTTCGTTTATCTAGATAAACACCTTTGTGGTTTTTTTCATAGGTTTCCCAAATAGATTTATCATATTCATTTGCCCAAATAACATTAAATCCTGCTTTTGAAAAGCCTAAATCTAAACCACCTGCTCCTGCAAAAAATGTTACTAATTTCATATCAATTGACTTTGAAGGTGATTAATTTACAATCCAATAATTGTGCTGGATTATTTGGATTTTTTATTTGAGTATCCTCAAAAGAATAATTAGTTTTTTATGAGATTTTGAAGTGCAGTTTTGTCACTAGTTGGAAATGAATTAAACTTTTCAGTTTTCATTAAGCATAAAACTTGAAACTTTGCATTTGTATCAACTTTGTTCAAATACGAGAATATTTTTTGTGGATTATCAATATGCCACATTCCACGAATACGCAAATCAGTTACACCCAACGGGTCAACTTTTTTAACTTTTCCTAATTCTTTTGTTTCTGTAAATTCAACATCAGGGATTTCTGTGATTCCAGAAGAAATAGTTTTTTTAATTTTTTCGTAAACTTCTTTATCAGCAGCAAAGCAATCACCGTAAACAAACCACAAATGCTTTAAATCTGTATCATTTGTATGACCAACAATGTAAATAATATCTTTTTCTGTCCAATCTTCACAATTTTTACAAGCGTTTTGTAGCATTGGGCTATCAACAAAAAGTTTAGATTTGGGATAAGAGCTATTTAATGCTAATGAGCTTGTTTGATTTTGAACTTTTTTAGTTTCTATTGCATCACCATTGCGAAGAATAATATCGGGTGGGTTATTTTGGTTTCCTAAGTAAGAAAATACTTTATTGATTTTTTGTAATCTTTCAGTTTCAGGCAAATCAAATGAATTTGCAAAAATATCTTTTACATAGTTTTCTAATGCTTCACCTACAGAGTTTGCTCTATTACGTCCTGAATAGTAATCTTTAATTTTAATGATTGGATTATCTACTATAGATTTTATTGCTTTAAGCAAGTTTGACATATTCAGTATTTATACTTTAATTTTAGAAACAAATTTAAGAAATTTACAAAGAACAATTTTAATGGTTGAATAATAAAAAGTAAATAAAACCAAAAAATATCAGCAGGTAATAATGGAATAGTTTTATGCTTTTTCAATCATAAAAGTTTTCTTTAAAGGCGGCATATTCGCCATTAGAAAATAGTATTCTTTTCCAAACTGCTATTAAAAATCCTGATCCATAGCCGATTAACTGACAAAATGAAGCAAAAAT
>JAGNSI010000024.1 GCA_017988135.1 Pseudarcicella sp. | reverse complement strand
TTATTGCGGTAATCATATCACCCATTCCAGCTAAAAATGCAAAATACTTCGGTAAAGTATTATAACAGTATAGTAAGATAAAGAATACACCTATAAGTCTGAAAATGTGTAATTTAACTAAACTTTGAAGTGTTGATTTTTCTAAAATAGATTGAAATAATTTAGACCGATATACAACTCCAAAAAGAAAAATAGCGTAAGGAATAGTAGTGTATATCAACACCCTTGGAGGAAGTGCTACCTTATCGAATAATCCAAAATGACTAGCTACGAAAATATACACTACATACAATGCATAAAATATTAAAATACCGTAAAACACTTTGTTTTTCAAATGAGTTTCAGCGTATTTTTTTGCCCAAAATGCTATAAAAAAAAACGGAAAAGGTATTGCTATCATGAAAAGTACAGCCATCCATAAAGGCGTATTATAGTGTATTATTTGTTGCATTGTATGTTTGTTTTATTGGAAAAATACTTTTTAATAAATCACTTATTTATTCGTAGCTATTTCTTTTCTGATTCTACTAAGTGAAGTGTCTGTGATGCCCAAATAAGTAGCTATTTGCTTCAATGGGGCGTTTTGTGCTATTTCTGGTTTTTCTTTTAGCAGATTCAAATATCTATCTTTCGCAGGGTCAGTTATCATAGATACCGAATGGTTTTTAAGTTCGAAGTAATTATTTACGAGCCTAGTTCTGCCCACTTCTCTGAAAGCTTCTATCTGAAAAAGTTTCATAAAATTGTCGAAAGTGATTTTCCAAACTACACATGTTGTTATTGCCTGAATGTTTTCACGACTTTTGGTTTTTAAGAAGTAAGAATGCCAATCTATCACCACATCAGTTGAGCTAAAAAACTTAGTTGTGATGTCATTTCCTTCTAAATCTATTGCAAATGATCTTGCAAAGCCACTTTCTAAGAAATAATAAAAGTTAGAAACATTGCCTTCTTCTATCAAATATTCGTTTTTGGCAAATTCTATCCTTTTGTATTGCGAAAGAATCATCTCTAGCTCTTGATTCTTGAAAGTTTTTTCGTTAAATATTTTTTTAAGAAAATGTAAATCGTTCATTTATTACGGGTATTTTTTTTGTTAAAATAATAAAAAAAATACAATTTCAGATTATCTAACTATTAATTGTTTTTAAAAGCAATTTTTCGATAAATGTTATTGAAAGCTAAATTTATTATTATACTTTTGTAAAAAAGAAGTGCATATTCCCTTTTAAAAATAAATTTAATAAAAAAACAATGTTTTTATTCTTATGCTGCGCTTTTCATAGCAGCTTTATTGTAATCAATTATTTTATTTTTTCATGAAAAATTCTTCATTTTCGAATGCAGGAGTTTTCAAAGCGTGAATATGTATTAAAGATAATTTCAAATCCTTTTTTTGATAATTTTAAAAGGGTTTGGATAATCGTTTTTTTTATTGGGATATTTTAATGCTTAAAAAACATCTTCATTGAAGATGTTTTTTTTTAGTTTTCGATTTTAAAGTTTATAATGTTTGCTTGTTTTAATGATTCTAAAACAGCACTTTCTTGTTTTGTTTTAAATTGAAGAGTGTAAGAGCATAAATTGTCAATTTTTTGATTTAAAATATTGCCTTCTAGCTGTTTAATGATTTTTAAAATAACATTAATCTTTGGGTAGTCAATAGCTATTTCTACTGTAAAAACATTGTCTAGTTCTACAATATTCGCCAGTTTTAAAACTTCCAAAGTAGCACTTTTATAAGCACTTATTAAGCCCTGAACCCCCAAAAGTGTTCCGCCCCAATACCTCACTACCACCACTAATATCTGACTGAGCTGATTAGACAATAGTACATTCAAGATAGGTTTACCTGCACTACCTGCTGGCTCTCCATCGTCGTTAGATTTGCTTGTTTTTTCATTTGTACCCAAGATATAAGCATAACAAAAATGCACTGCTTTGGGATGTGCTTTCCTGAGTTTTTCTAAAAGGTATTTTACTTCAGTACTATTATTTATTGGAAAAGCAAAGCCAATAAACTTACTTTTCTTTTGATCTATTTGTGCAAAATATTCTTTATCAATGGTTTTAAAAGTATGGATTCTCATAGTTTTATTGAATTAATTATCTAAAATTAAACAATTTTGAAGTTAAAAAAACTATTTTTAACTACTGAAGTAAACAAAATATTGATTTATTCAAAATCATATAGATTTAATGTATTATAATTGCATTAAGTATATGGTGCTTCATGGTTTTTCGTAAATCATTAAGCTTAAAAGGGAATCAAGTAAAATGCTTGAGCTGTCCCCGCAACTGTAAGTTTTATTTCAATCAATTTCAATTCTACTACAACCACTGAGCTTGCCTTGGGAAGGTTACAGAAATTGACAAAACAAGCCAGGAGACCTGCCATCGGTACTATTCTTTATTGTTATTTACGGCGGATGAATACAATAGAGCGACAGATTTTTACATTCATTTATTGGCAAATAGCTGCTCTGTAGCTTTGAAAACTTTTGTTTATTTTAAATACTTCAGCCTTAGTATTATGCTGTTGTGTTCTTTATTGTTCAGTACGCAAGTTTTGTCACAAAACCTCGATCACTCTCTTTTGTTGGAAGAAGTAGTTGTAAATGGTATAAAACCCAAACACTCTGCCGTAGGAATAAAGGTTCAAAAAATTGATTCTCTATTTTTAGACAGCTATCCATTCAATCATTTGGGTGATTTTTTACAATACCATACACCTGTATTTTTCAAAAGTTACGGTGCTGGCAATTTATCAACCATTACATTCAGGGGAACATCATCTGAGCACACCAATTTACTTTGGAACGGCGTGAATATCAATATGCCAAGCACGGCTTCTACCGATTTTTCTACCATTCCACTTTTGGCTTTCGACAATATAAGTGTGCAATTTGGCGACCAAGCTATCGGAGGTAATATTTTGCTCAATTCGTCACTGAAAGATACCGTTCAAAAAATCAATGTAAATGCAGGATATCAAAAAAATACACTTCAAAATTCATCATTTCAATGCGGCGTAGATTTCACAAAGAAACTAAATAAAAAATACCTTTTAGCATCCAAAACTTTAATCTATTTGTCGGAAAATTTGTACAAAGAAAATCTAAAATCCAAAAAAGATATGCTTGGCAATATGTTTACTCATGTACCGAGTAAAACTATCCAAAAAGGTTTGGTGCAAGACTTATATTTTAAAACGCCCAAAAATCTATTTGCATTAAATTTGTGGTTTTCAGAAAACAATTTATCACTGAATCCTGAGCCCAAATACAAATCAGAAAATACTTTTACTGCCTCCCAAAAGGTATTATTGAGTATGAAAAACAATAATTTTACAGCAAAATTAGGTTTTATGTCAGACCAATTAGACTATTGGCTAACAGACATAAATCCCGACAATAAAATCAAAATCAATCAAACTATATTTCAGTTCGACAAACCCTTTGAGATCGCTCAACAAGGTATTTTGATAAATTTTGGTTTAAATTATACTTACTATGTACCAGATGTACTCGAATACAATGATAAAAATTTGAGCGAAAGTCGTTTAGAACCTTATTTCTTTCTTAAATATTTAAAAAACAAACATTTTCATTTTTCGGGTACACTCCGTAAAACTTATTTATCTGCCCAAAATACCCCTTTAACAGGAAATATTGGTGCCGAAATTATCCTAGTTGCCCAGTCCAAATGCCAAATTTCGGTAAATTCTAATTTTTCAAAAACGTATCGTTTACCCTCTTTTAATGAAAAATATTGGTACGATAGCAAAGAAAAACGCAATTTAGGAGACGTTAATCTATTACCAGAAAGTGGATTTAATCAAGAAATAGGTTTGATCGTAAAAAAACAATTCAAACATAATTTTCATACCAATTTCACATTCAACCTCTATCATAATTTAGTAGACAATTGGGTATTATGGAACCCACTAAACGGCTACAAAGTAGAAAATCTAAGTCAAGTTTTAGCAAAAGGCATGGAAACTAGCTTACAACTTGGTTATCACAATAAAAAAATATGCACTCAAGCTACTTTCAACTATGCTTATACACATAGCTCGCTCCAGAAAGCATATAATGCTTACGTAAAAGAAAATATAAACAAACAATTGCCCTATGTGCCACAGCATACGATGAATTTATCGTACTTCATAAAGTACAAAAAATGGAGCTGGAACACTCAAACCAACTTTACGTCGCAGTTTAAGAAATCGTATATCGAAAATTTAAAATCAGAAGTTTCGCCTCATAGATTATTGATAAATACAAGTATTTCCAGAAAAATAACTTTCAACGAATACTTATGTAACCTTTATTTTCAGATAGATAATTTGAGCAACCAAATATACGGAACTATACAAAAAAACGCCATGCCAGGCAGAAGCTTTACAATAGGCACAAAAGTGAATTTTAAAATTAAATAAACAAAAAAAATGAAAGTAAACACAATGAAAATTAAAGAATTAGCACTCGTCATCATTTCGCTAGGCATCTTAAATGCTTGTACTCAAAAAGAAGATTTTATAGATGTAACTAAAGCAATACCACCCAAAGACACTACTACTGTTGTAAATCCAAAAGATACCATCCCCAGTTTTATATTAGTAGTAAATGAAGGAGGTTTCGGAAATAAAAACGGAACTATTGGTTTGTACAATTCTAAGACGAAGATTTATTTGCCAGATTATTATAGCTCAGCAAATTCAAGTTCATTAGAAGGAGGCGTACAGGATTATATAGAAACAGAAAACTTAGGTTTGATTTTGGTAGACGAAAAAATAGTAGATAACGACTATATTGAGTTTGTAAATAAAAATAACTTTCAAAGTTTAGGTAAAATTCCTGTTGGAGCTATAGAAAATCCAAGATCGGCGTTGCAAGTTTCAGATAGCATTGTTTACGTCACTTGTTATGGTTTTACAGGAAATTACCCTGACGCATATTTTCAAAATAATGGTTATATAGCCGTTATTAATCTAAAAACAAAAACCTTAAAAGATAGAATATTTTTGGGTAAAGGTATTGAGAAAATGTACAAAATTGGCAACAAAGTATTAGTTGGAAATGCAGAAAATTCTGGCAACCAAGAAACTGCTGTGGTTGATATAACCACTAATAAAAAAGTGGCAGCTATCAATACAGGTGAAGATGCCACACCAATTGGCTTGGATGCACAAAATAATTTTTGGTTACACGCTGGTAAAACTTTCTATAAATACAATTCAAACTACAGCTCAGTTTTAAATTCTTACCCAGTAGAATCAAAATATTCGCAAACTAATTTTGTAATGAGTATCGATAAAAAAAGAATTTACTACAAAAAATATTTTTATGATGCTACTTATAATGAAATAGCTGACATTAAATACATTGACTTAGAAAAATCACCTACAACATTTGAGCAATTCGTAAACAAATCGTTTTATGGAATCAGCATAAATCCCAAAAACAACCAATTTGTAGGTGGTTTTGCTCCAACATTTTCGGGTGCTGGATACATGATAAACTATTCAGATAAAGGTATTGCTACAGATTCTGTAAAAGTAGGAATAGCTCCGAAAAAGTTTATTTTCAGATAAAAAATGCTAATTTTGTTTTTATATTTTAAATAAATCATAATATTTTATGCAAAAAACATTCAATCCGCAGTTTATTACCGTATTGTGTTTTATTCTGTTTGTTGCCCTATTCAGAATAGCCACAGCCAGCATTGGTGGACCTTTGCAACATTTTTCGCCACTGGGTGCTATGGCACTATTTGGTGGAGCGTATTTTAGCAACAAGCCTAAAGTCTATTTCTTCACGCTGGGTACATTATTGATAAGCGACTTTGTGATGAATAAAGTAGTATACGGAGGTAAATACGGTTTCTTTTATGACAGATGGTACATGACTTATATAATTTTTGCTGCTATAGTATTTTTGGGCAATATATATTTAAAGAATATTTCAACTTCTAAAATAGTTATAGCTACAATATTGACACCTGTATTTCATTGGCTTGTATCAGACTTTTTTGTTTGGTATTTTGGAGGAATAAATATACTCACCCAACAGCCATTGAGTAAAAATTGGGCAGGTTTATCGCAATGCTTCGCACAAGGTTTTCCATTTATGCAAAACTTCATGATAGGCACTATCGTTTTCTCAACCATTATGTTTGGTGGATACGAGTATTTTAAGAAAGCCGATTTTAAATTAAAATTTGCTTAAACAAAAAGAATTATAGGTTTGAAAAAAATCTCAGCTCATTAAGAGTTGAGATTTTTTTATATTTGTAAACAAAGAAAATCAATTAGCGGATTGATTTGAAAGCAGTATTTTTAACATTATTTATACCAAACACATTGATTACACACAGAGAGTTTTTTCTTAAAAATGTAGCTCAAACATCAAATTTTCCCCTTTCGCTAGAAATAGAAAGAGCCGAAGGAGTGTATTTGTATGGCAAAAATCAAAAATACATAGATTTGATATCAGGGATTGGTGTATCAAACGTAGGTCATCGACATCCAAAAGTAGTAGAAGCTATTCATAATCAGGTAGAAAAATATTTGCATTTGATGGTTTATGGCGAATACATACAGTCGCCACAAGTAGAGCTCGCCAAAGAATTGGTAAACACCTTATCTTTTTTGAATTGCCCAAAGCCATCTTTAGATAACGTATATTTTACCAATTCAGGAACAGAAGCCGTAGAAGGAGCCATGAAATTGGCAAAAAGATACACTGGCAGAACAGAAATAATTTCATGTATCAATGCCTATCATGGAGCAAGTCAAGGTGCATTGTCACTGTCTGGAAGCGAAAACTTCAAACGCAATTTCAGACCACTTTTACCTGGTATTCGCCAAATAAATCATGGTAAGTTTGAAGATTTAAATCTTATAACTACTAAAACCGCAGCCATTATAATAGAAGTAATAGCTGGAGAGGCTGGTGTAAGGATTCCCGAAAAACAATATTTCAAAGATCTTCGTACCAAATGTGACGAAACTGGTACACTTTTGATTATAGACGAAATTCAAACAGGTTTTGGAAGAACAGGAACGTTTTGGGCTTTTGAGCAATTTGGTTTTTATCCAGACGTACTATTATGTGCCAAAGGAATGGGAGGAGGCATGCCTATTGGAGCCTTTATTGCACCCAAAAAAATCATGTCTGTTTTTAAAGAAAACCCTATTTTGGGGCATATCACAACTTTTGGCGGTCATCCTGTTTCGTGTGCAGCATCTTTGGCAGCACTCAAAGTGATTCAGAATGAAAAACTCTGTACTCAAGTGAACGAAAAAGCGGAATTGATAAAATATTTATTGAAACATAAAGCCATAAAAGAAATCAGAAATCAAGGCTTGATGATGGCAGTAGAATTTGAAGATTTTGATTTTCTGAAGCCAATTATAGATAGAGCTATCAATAAAGGCGTAATTACCGATTGGTTTTTGTTTTGTGATAATTCTATGCGAATAGCACCGCCATTAAATATCTCCAATGCCGAAATTATTGAAGCTTGTGATGTGATTTTATCTTGTATAGATGGATGAAAAAGCCTTAGACAAAGGTTTGATTAAGAAATAAAATCACTATAGTTTAATGTAAAATAGCTACTTAATAAGCGCAAATAACCATTACGAAGATTATTTGCGCTTAATTATTCTTAAGCATGCTTTAGCAAAGTTTGAGCTAATACAGCTTTGGGGATGTTTCCACCTACCAAACGCTCTACCATTTCACCATTTTTGAAAACCATCAAAGTAGGAATAGAACGTACGCCTAAAGTAGAAGGTATTACAGAGTTGGCATCAACGTCCATTTTGGCAACTATTGCTTGCCCTTCAACATCACCGGCAAGTTCTTCAACTACAGGCCCTATCATTTTGCATGGCCCACACCATTCTGCCCAAAAATCTACTAATACTGGTGTACTTGAGCCTATAAGTGCTTCAAAATTTGCATCGGTTGCTTCTATTGCTTTTCCCATTTTACGTCTTAAATTTTAATATGTGAATTGTACTTTAAACATCAATAGTTTTTCAAAAAGTTCCTATTGTGTTAGAATAATTTTAAATCTAGTGATGAAATTACGGATTTTTTGTGTTTTAATATCAAAAAAAGACAATATTAATGTACCCAAACTTTAAAAAGTTAAATTTTTTGAAGTAAAAATTATTTTCAATAAAGTATAATTTTTTTTAGTGAGTTTTTTGACAAACAGAGTGTGCCAACTCAATAAAATGTTGTAATTTTGTATTTCAAAAACTACTATTTTGAATAGTTATTTTGAATGTTTTAGCACGAAACAATTTGAAAAATATCATTGATAAACTAATCAATCCAATGGCTTCCATCAATGCAGTAAAAATATTTTCAGGGTCTTCTTCTGAGTACTTAGCTAAAGAAATAGCTAAGTATTATGGTAAAGATTTAGGTAAATCTACATTTCAGTGTTTTTCAGACGGCGAAATGTCTCCAAGCTTTGATGAGTCTATCAGAGGTTGTGATGTGTTTATCATACAATCTACATTTCCACCAGCAGATAATATGATGGAGCTTTTGCTCATGTGCGATGCCGCACGCAGAGCTTCGGCACATCACGTTACAGTAGTGATCCCCTACTTCGGTTATTCTAGACAAGACCGCAAAGACAGACCACGTGTAGGAATAGGAGCTAAATTGATGGCCAATTTATTGACCGCCGCAGGTGCTGACCGCTTGATGACAATAGATTTACACGCAGGTCAAATACAAGGTTTTTTTGATTTTCCAGTAGATCATTTAGAAGGAACAGCTATTTTTGTACCTTATTTAAAATCATTGAATCTACCTAATTTATTGTTTGCTTCGCCAGACGTTGGAGGGGTAGTAAGAACAAGAAACATAGCTAAGTTTTTTAGTGCAGAAATGGTAATCTGTGACAAACATCGTAAACGTGCCAACGAAGTTGCCTCAATGCAATTGATTGGTGACGTAACTGGCAAAGATGTTGTACTTGTAGATGACATGATAGATACAGGTGGAACTATGTGCAAGGCTGCTCAATTAATCATGGATAAAGGTGCCAATTCGGTAAGAGCCATTGTTACGCACCCTGTATTGTCTGGTAAAGCCTACGAAAATATCAACAATTCTGTATTAACAGAGCTTTTGGTAACAGATACAATACCACTAAAACATGAAAGCGATAAGATAAAAGTATTATCAGTAGCCGAGCTTTTTGCAAAAGCAATAGGTAGGATACGTGACCATGAGTCAATAAGTTCATTATTTATTAAAGTGTAATTTTTTATTAACGGTCAGTAGAAGATAGGTTATAGGTTTAACCGAAAGGCTATTGGCACAAAACAAACAAAATGAGAAAGATTGAAATTGTTGGGTACAAAAGAACAACCCTAGGAACAAAGTCAGCAAAAGATTTACGTAGCGAAGCATTAGCACCTTGCGTATTGTATGGTGGTAAAGATGTAGTACATTTTGCTGTACCAATGATATTGTTCCGTGAGTTATTGTACACACCAGAGGTGTCTGAAGTAGAATTGAATATTGAAGGTGAAATTCGTCGTGCTATTGTACAAGATGCTCAGTTTCATCCAGTAAACGAAATGATTTTAAATGTAGACTTTCTTGAAATAGTAGAAGGAAAGGCAATCAAAATAGATGTACCTATCAAAGTAATTGGTAACTCTCCAGGTGTTATCAAAGGGGGTAAAATGGTACAGAAATTAAGAAAAGTTACATTGAAAGGTTTAGTTCAAAATATTCCTGATTTTGTAACAGCAGACATTACAGGTTTAGATCTAGGTCAAACTATTAAAGTTGCAAAATTGAGCGTAGAAAACGTAGAGATATTGAATCCAATGTCTAATCCAGTAGCTACAATCGATATTCCACGTGCATTGAGAGGAAAAATCAACAACGGATAGTTGTTTGTTTCGAGTCTTTTAAAAAAATAGCTTTGATTTTTTCAAAGCTATTTTTTTTTATATTGATAGACAATTATTTATCTCACAAATTTAACTTTTAAACTTAAGATTAAATTCTTCATAGGGCTGCAATGCACTTTTTACAAAATCGGCTACATAACTATTTTTTGTTTCTTTAATTAATGCTTCAGGTTTAGCTTGAAGTAATATTTTACCATTTTGCATTATAGCAATATTATCTGCCACCAAAAGTGCATCCAGCAAATCGTGGGTAACAAAAACACAAACCATTTGCTCGGATTTCACCAGATCGAAAATACTTTTTTTTAGATTTTGTTTATTGATACTATCTAAATTACTAAAAGGTTCATCCAATAATAAAACCTTTGGAGGATTAGCGATGGCTTTGGCAATGGCAGTTCTTTGTTTTTCGCCACCAGAAAGCAGCATTGCTTTTTGATTTTTAAGATGAGTCAATTTCAATGATTGCATCAAGAAATCTGCTCTTTCTTGCCGATAAGTAGCGTCAAAAATCGTCAATGATAAATCTATATTTTCGTATACTTTGTGCTGAGGTTTAAGCCTATAATCTTGGGCTACTAGTTTTACATCTTTTAACTCTGCTATTAATCTTTCTTTATACAATTCAACACTTTCTTCACCTAGTATCATGGTTCCAAAATCAGGTCTTAGGTTTCCAGAAATACAATTCAATAAGCTAGATTTACCACAACCACTTTCGCCTACTATCGCTAATATTTCACCAGATTTTACTGTAAATGAAACATCCGTAAATGCGGTTTTATCGGCATATTTTTTACTAAAATTATTTACTTCAAGCACATTCTATATTTTTAAAAAACAAAAAAAGGCTCCCATAAAAAAGGAGCCTTTTTATTATTATATTATTGATTTCGCCAATTTTTATAAGTATTGATAAGCCCGTTAGTAGAAGCATCATGACTTACAACTTCAGCTTCGTCCTCTAACTCTGGTAATATTTTATTGGCGAGTTGCTTGCCTAGCTCTACGCCCCATTGATCAAAACTATACACATTCCAAATGATACCTTGCGTAAAAATTTTATGCTCATACATCGCTACCAAACTACCCAAAGTTCGAGGTGTTAATTTTTTGAATAGTATAGAATTAGTAGGTTTGTTTCCTTCAAATACTTTAAAAGGTGCTAACTTTTCTATTTCAGCTTCAGACATACCTGTTTTTTGCAATTCGGCTACAACTTCTTCTTTGGTTTTACCATTCATCAAAGCTTCTGTTTGAGCAAAGAAATTTGAGAGCAATAGTTGGTGATGATTGGCTATAGGATTTTGTGAAATCGCTGGTGCCAAGAAATCGCTTGGTATAAGTTTAGTACCTTGATGTATCAATTGGTAAAAAGCATGCTGACCGTTTGTACCTGGCTCACCCCAAATAATAGGGCCTGTTTGATAGTTTACCTTTTCGCCATCACGACCTACACATTTACCGTTAGATTCCATATCACCTTGCTGAAAATAAGCCGCAAAACGATGTAAATATTGGTCGTATGGTAAAATTGCTTGCGAGTCAGCACCATAAAAATTATTGTACCAAACACCCAATACTGCTAATATCACTGGAATGTTGTTTTCTAGAGGTGTTTCTTTGAAATGATTATCCATTGCATGAGCACCTTCCAAAAGTTCTATGAAATTATCAAAACCCAAAGAAAGTACAATAGACAATCCAATTGCCGACCACAAAGAATATCTACCACCTACCCAATCCCAAAAACCAAACATATTATCAGGGTTGATACCAAAAGCAACACAAGCTTTTTGGTTGGTAGATATAGCTACAAAATGCTTCGCTACGTCTTCATTGACAGCTCCATAACTCAAAAACCAATTACGGGCCGACATGGCATTTGCCATAGTTTCTTGAGTTGTAAAAGTTTTAGAAGCAATCAAAAACAAGGTAGTTTCTGGATTTACTTTTTTCAAAACCTCTGCGATGTGCGTGCCATCTACATTTGATACAAAATGAATATCTAAATGATTTTTGTATGGTTTCAATGCTTCTGTTATCATTACAGGACCAAGGTCTGAACCTCCAATACCTATATTTACAACTGAAGTAATGGCTTTTCCTGTGTAACCTTTCCAATTTCCAGAAATTACTTGCTCTGAAAAGCCTTTCATTTTATTCAAAACTTCATTTATGCCAGGCATGATATCTTTTCCATCTACCAATATCGGAGCATTTGAACGATTTCTTAGTGCTGTATGCAAAACAGCTCTATTTTCGGTAGCATTGATATTTTCACCTTCAAACATTTTATTAATAGCAGTTGCAACGCCAGTTTCTTTGGCAAGTGCTATCAACAAATCTTTGGTTTCTTGGGTAATAATATTTTTAGAATAATCAAGTAATATTTCTTCAAAATTCACAGAAAATTGTTGAAATCTGCTTGAATCTTTTTTAAAAAGCGACGAAATAGAATCGCCAGATAATGTATTTTTATGAGCCAATAATTGACTGTAAACTAATGTTTTATCTAATGGAGTTGATGGCAACATGAAATTAAAATTTTAATGTATTGTTTTAAAAAATATATAATTTGAGTAAAAAACTAGTCTAGTTTGAGCACTGCCATAAAAGCTTCTTGAGGTATTTCTACATTTCCAACTTGACGCATACGTTTTTTACCTTTCTTTTGTTTTTCTAAAAGTTTTCTTTTTCTTGAAATATCACCACCGTAACATTTGGCAGTAACGTCTTTTCTGAGAGCTTTTACAGTTTCACGGGCAATAATTTTTTGTCCGATAGCAGCCTGAATAGCTATATCAAATTGTTGGCGAGGCAAAAGTTCTCTTAATTTTTCACAAAGTCTTCTACCCCATTCGTAAGCTTTATCTCGGTGAACTATTGCAGAAAGAGCATCTACTTTTTCACCGTTTAGCATTACGTCAAGTTTAACCATTTCGCCTATTTCATAATCTTTAAACTCATAATCTAGTGACGCATAGCCTCTTGATATGGTTTTTAGTTTATCAAAAAAGTCAAAAACTACCTCAGAAAGTGGCATATCAAAGAGTAGCTCTACCCTATCGGTGGTCAAGTATACTTGATTTTTCAGGATACCACGCTTGTCCATACACAGTTTCATGATAGCACCTGTGTAGTCAGATTTGGTAATAATTTGAGCTTTTATATAAGGTTCCTCTACATAGTCTATCAAATTGGGTTCAGGCAATTCTGATGGTGCAGACACCCAAAGTGTTTCGGCTTTGGTGGTATATACTTTGAATTTTACAGAAGGTACAGTAGTGATTACTGTCATACCAAATTCACGTTCTAAACGTTCCTGTACAATTTCCATATGTAGCATTCCTAAGAAACCACATCTAAAACCAAAACCCAATGCCATAGAAGTTTCGGGTTCCCATACAAGCGAAGCATCATTGAGCTGTAATTTTTCTAAAGCATCTCTGAGATCTTCAAATTCTGTAGTTTCTACAGGGTAAATACCCGCAAAAACCATTGGTTTTACTTCTTCAAAACCTTGAATAGCAGAGGTACAAGGTTTTGAAACATGGGTAATAGTATCGCCTACTTTTACCTCTTTAGCGTCTTTGATGCCCGAAATCAGATAACCTACATCGCCAGCTTTGATTTCTTTTTGTGGCTCTTTTTCAAGTCTTAAAGTACCTATTTCGTCAGCAAAATACTCTTTGCCTGTTGCAATAAACTTTACTTTATCTCCTTTTTTGATGGTTCCATTAAATACCCTAAATATTACTTCAATTCCTCTGAATGAATTGAAATGTGAATCAAAAATCAAGGCTTCAAGATTATTTTCTGTGCTTCCTTTCGGGGCAGGAATTTTATTGATAACGGCTTCTAATATCAAATCTATACCAATACCTTCTTTACCAGAAGCATGAATTACATCCTCTCTTTCACAACCCAAAAGATCTACTATTTGGTCTGTTACTTCTTCAGGCATAGCCCCAGGCAAATCTATTTTATTCATCACTGGAATAATTTCCAAGTTATGATTGATAGCCAAATAAAGATTCGAAATAGTCTGAGCTTCAATACCTTGCGCTGCATCAACTATTAGCAAAGCTCCTTCGCAGGCAGCTATAGAGCGTGACACTTCGTACGAAAAATCTACGTGACCAGGCGTATCTATTAGGTTAAAAACATATTCTTCGCCTTTATAGATATAGTTCATCTGAATGGCGTGCGACTTTATGGTAATACCTCTTTCACGTTCCAAGTCCATATCGTCCAACAGCTGGGCTTGCATATCTCTTTTATTTACCGTTTGGGTAAATTCTATCATACGATCTGCCAAGGTACTTTTTCCGTGATCGATGTGGGCAATTATGCAGAAATTTCTTATATTTTTCATTTATCCTATATCTAAAAAATAACAAAACATTGTTGCTGTTTTTTAATTTTCTGTTTTGTGATTTTTATTATTCTTTCTGTATTTTTTTTAAAATATTGATTAAACCAAAAAATGGTCATCATTTTTCAATCAAAAAAAACCAACACAAAAATACGTCCGATTATTGATATTACCTTATAATTTCATTTTAAAATAAAAGGCAAATAGTGGCAAGTGATATATAAAATTTTAAAGAAACAAATATTTATTCCTTTTGTAGGTAATTCTGAAAGAATAAAGAGATTGTAAAGGCACAAAAAAATAATATTAATGCTTTTATGAGCTACTGTGAAGCTATTTTTTAAATAGCTTCACAGTAGTTGATTGCAAATCTGTTGTTTGAATTTTTATAAAATAAAAAGACTTTGGAAGCATACTTAAATCGTGTATTTCTATTTCTGAATCAAGTTTTTTAATCAAAACACCTTTGTTATTGTACAAAAAAACACTTTGAGCTTTAATACCGTTTTTGAATTTTAGTTTTATTTTATCTTCTACAAGTGTTGGATTTATAGTAACAGTACGAAATTCATTAGTTTGTAAAACTATTATTTTTGAAAAATCAATTTTACCGTTTTCATCTTCAGATTTCAACCTGTAATAATTCAAAGTTGATAGTTCATTATCTTCAAAAACATAGCTATAATTGGCATTAGATGGCATGAAACCTATTGTTTCGAAATGCTTACTGTCTTTTGATTTTTGAATTTCGTAATTAGCTTTTTCATCGTTTGTTTTCCATCTTATTTGAACTGTATTATTCAACAAATTAGCTTCAAATTTCAATATTTTCATTGCTAGTGGACTACCGAACAATGTAATTAAAGCATTGTTTGATATAGTTCCAGATTCATTTTTGACACTATAATTTATCGGTGTCGGACTTTGACTGCTTGTAGACGCAAAAGTAACTACACCATTTTGATTGACAGACCATATACCATCTGCAATTGTAAAAGAAACGACATCGCCATTGCTATCTGTGATAATATTAGTCGCAGTGTTGGTTGGCACCAAAGATACGCTTGTCAAATCTAATGGACTTCCACTATTATCATTGGTCAAAATACTCAGATTAACGGTTGTACCATAATTAAAATAACTACTATCGTTGCTTGCCACAACGGGATTTATAATTCCAGAACAGCCACCTGCATTGTATTGCGTTGCTGTGGGAGGCAAAAAAGAGTTTTTTGTAACGCTAGCATGAGGTGATGGAGATATTACATCCATTATTTGACTGCCTGTTGGAGTAGTATCATAAAAATTCATGCCTTGTGCATCTTGCCCAAAACTACCCTGATTACGTGTGTCTCCAGTAAAATAAAAATTACCTTTTCCTTGTATCGTTGATAAATTAAAAAAACGAACGCCAGTTACAGTACCATTGGGACCTTGGGTAAACACTTGATTATTTTGCCATAAATCATCTGGAAAACCATATTTGCCGGTAACTACAAAATAACCATTATTGATGGTATATGGACTATTATTATTGAAACCTCTGTCTGCCACCATACTGCATTCGTTGGTGATACGAGCATTTGAATTGATGTTTATAAATTTTTCTGAAACAATAGACCCCATATTGTTTACCGTTCCATTTGGGTTAAAGTTACCCCCTACGGTTTTAATGAATGCTCTGTTGATTAAAGTTGTACCATTTTCTGTTTCAAAATCTGATAAACCTATCAAGTCTCCTTCATTGATAAAGGTAGAATTATTTTTTAGTGAAAAATTATTGTTAAAGTTCATGGTTGCACCAGAAGCATTGAAAAAATTGGCTGCTCCATTCCAATTTACACTCGACATAAAAAAAATAGTCTTGTAATTATTCAACTCAAAACCTGTGCTTAAAGAAAAACCAGGAAAATTGGCGGTTCCATAATTATCAATTTTTCCTGTAGCATTGTTTATTTGATTGGGACTAAAAATTGCAGTATTACTAATACAAATTTTTGAGCCTGAAGGTAAGTTACCTATTGAGCCAGTAAAGGTTTGCCCGGCAGGAATACAGAGTACATCACCACTATTTAGATTATAATTACCATTTGCTGTTGCTTGAATAGTGCATCCAGTGCATTGAGAAAATGTCAAAAAATCAAAAGAGAAAAAGAAGATAACTGTTGCCAAAGAAACTCGAATAACATTCGATGTCGGAATATTGTTTTTTATAAAAAACATGGCAGTAAATTGTTTTAATATATTTTCCATTGGGTTTGATTTTTTAAAAAAATTAGGCAAAAAATTAATACAAATCATACTATACGCTGATTTGAACGATATAAATAATTAATATCAAAAACAATGCCAATTAAAATTTAAAAAAAACTATTGTGGAAAGTTATCTACCTGAACAGTACCTCTTGGGTTGCGAAGCGTGTATTGCGTAAAATCTTGATTAGCATCCATACCGGTACCATAGAGCTTTTCTTTGGGCGTTTCTAGTTCAACGGGTTTATCTGTTGTGATGATTTTTTTATCTATTTTCCAAGTAATTTCATCTGTCTTTAGGGTTTCGTTTTTCTGTGTTTTTATCACTACATGACCTGTTACAAGGTATATATTTTCGGTTTTTAGGTATTTAGCAGAGTCACCTGTCATGGTAGCAGTAAGCATTCCTGTACTTCTTTCATGAAAAAATATTTCTACTTTCTTGGGATAAATTTTATTTTGATTTTCCAATGTCAATTGCACTGGGGTTATCAATTTTAATACCGTTCGGGCAGAGTCTGTAAAATTCAATTCTACATCATACTGCTCCGAAGCTGGACCTTGATAAATCACTTTTTTAGTCTTTTTCATTTCCTCTCCGCATGACAAAAAACAGAGAATCCCGAATGTGACCGATAAATAAAAAGACTTTTGATTGAATAAATTAGACATCTTTAGCGACTAACAATGATTAATCTATTTTTACTTTTTGAAACCACAAATCACTAAATGTGAAGCCTAAAGTAAATTTATGGTATTGTTCTTCTAAACCAAATGTTTTCACCAACCCTCTTTTACCCAAAGTATAACTCAAGTGCAAATAAGACAGGTTACGAATTGGTAAAGACATGCCTAGGCTTGCATGAAAATCTTTTGCCGATTCGGTAGAAAGTGCAGTTGTAAATGGTGTATTTGAGTAAGAAACGCCAGCTCTGTATTGTATTTTTTTCCAGTATCTAGAAATAGAATTAAAATCTGGTGTAAATTCTCCACCCAAAGCAACAGTTTGACTATTTCTTAAAAAAGCGTTTGCTAGACCGTTAATGTTTCTATAGTCTGACCATTGAGTTCCTGAATAGTCCAAAGACACACTGTATTTGCCTATTTTTTCAAGATTCACTCCTACTTTGTAGCTCATTGGCAAAGTTACTTTAGCATCAGAGGCACTCCCAATAGTATCTTTAAAAATTGTAACGTAATTACCATTAATAACCTCTACTTCTGAAAAATTTGTTGCAGAAATTTTATTAGAAAAATCAACAGTAGAACCTAAACTAAGAAACACATTTTTTTCTACTTCTTTTCTGTAGGCAGCACCAAGCATTAAATTTACACCCGAATGATTGGTTTTGGTATTTATAATAGTTTCATTAGAAAAAGAAACGCCCTGTAAAAATGTATTACTTGAGCTAGAAATTTCCCCAAATACATACGATGCATCAAAACCTAAATATACATTTTTGTGTAACCTAAACCCATTTGAAAAAGAAAATTTATTAAGCCCTCCCGAAGCCTCATCTATTTTTATACTGTATTGGGTTCTCAAATAATCAAGCGGAGAAAGTGACTCGTTTTTGTAGTTTACATTTGTCATTGGCTTCAACGAAAGTGAAGTTGTCCAATATTTAGTAACAGGAAACAGTAAACTTACCAATAATATATTACCACTTGTATTTTTCTGCCTAAGCCTAAAATCTTGCATACTTTTCCTTTCCACAACCAGCCCTCCTTCAAAAACGGTGTATCTGTTTCTGGCTATCAAAGCTGGATTGAGATGATTGACAAAAATACCATTAGAAGAGGCTACTCCTACCCCTGCCATACCTTCGTTCATAGCAGAACCTTCTGAGGCAGATTCACCTAAGGCATAACTCGAATACGGAGAAATAGAAACAGATTGTGATTTTGTATCGGGGCTAAAGAAAAGACTTAACCCTAAAAATAGAAATGAAATTTTATGCTTCGACAATTGGCTTTTTTGTTTGGAGAAATTCATTATACATTAATATACTATTGAGTCCTATCAGAACCAGCTCTGGAATGTAAACTAGATTTTTCAGATTTGGTAGATTTTTAGTAAAGTTCGACTTTTTTATTTGGCTTTCAAAAAAAAGTGCATCTCCTCCAGTAAATAATACGTTAAATTTTGTTAAACCGGCACTGTATTTTTGCACTATGCCTTCTATTTCAGAAAGCAAACCTGTAATTACACCACTTTTCATACACTCTAAAGTGCTTTTACCAATCAAATCTGGTAATATTTCATCAAAAGTTACCAATGGTAATCTTTGTGTAAAATGTTGCATGGCTTTGAAGCGCATGTTTAGACCTGGAGATATTATACCACCCTGATAAACAGAATTTTGATCTAATAAATCATAAGTTATACACGAACCCATATCTATAATCAAGTTGTTTTGCTGAGAAAAAATACAATGAGCACCCATAGCGGCTGCCAGCCTATCTGACCCCAATGTATCTTTAGTTTTGTAGTTTATATCTATCGGTAGAGGAGTTTTGTTTTCAAAGAAAAGACACTTTCCTTGAAAGCTTTTCAATAACTCCTGTAAAACTTCATTTTTATAAGAAACAGAACTTATCACTATTTGGTCTGGGCTTTCTTGTTCTACAATTTTGCGTAGGTCGTCCAAACTCAATTTTGCAAAAGACTTCACCAGTTGATTTTGCTGTAAACAGCCTAATTTGGCATATGAATTGCCCAAATCTATTGCTATTACCATATTGGGTAGTTTTTTTTAAAGTTTAAAACTGAAATTGAAAGCCGAATTTAATTCATTAATCAATATAAAAAACCTAAATTTGTATGATTGTTCTTTATCAATCACTACCTATACCAAATTTACTGATAGTGAATTTTGTTGTTTTTAGATTAATCAACAATAGCAATTCCTGTCTTTGTCGTAAAAATTTAAATTAATATTTTTAAAATTAGCACGTTATAAAACAAATAATGTTTTTTCTTTTAAGAATTGCTAAAATATATAAATCATTCAAGAATGAAGTTTTTTTTTATTTTCCAATACAAAACAAAGTTTTTACTGCTATTTATTGCTATCATTCTTTCTAAGTCTACCCAAATATTTGGTCAAGATTCTACCTACGTTGAAGAAACACCCATAGAAGTAGTTGAAGAGCAATGGCTGATAGATCCAGCAGTGATGGAACCAAAGCTAAGGTCGCTCGAAAGACAAATACCATTACCTTACAATAAAATAACCCACAAGTTTGTCGAATATTTCGCCTTTACTAAGCCTTCTTTTACCAAAAAAATGCTAGAAAGAAAAGGTGCTTTTTTCCCATTGTACGAAAGAATGCTCAAAAAATACAATCTACCGGATGAGCTAAAATATCTTTCGTGTATAGAATCAGGGCTAAATCCTACAATAATGTCGCATGCAGGAGCTGGAGGTTTGTGGCAATTTATGCCACAAACAGCAAGGCTAGACTTTGGACTAAAAATAGATAAATACATAGACGAACGCTTTGACCCTGTATTGGCAACAGACGCAGCTTGCAAATACTTGGGACAATTATTTCGCATTTTCAACGATTGGCATTTAGCTTTGGCAGCTTACAATGCTGGGCCGGGTAACATCAGACGTGCTATCAGAAAATGCGGTGGTAGTAATTTTTGGGACATTTATAACTGCTTACCCCAAGAAACCAGAAGCTACGTACCTTTGTATATAGGTATTATTTACATGATAAATCACCACGCCGACCATGATATTTTTCCAGAAAATATTTATCAAAAAATAGATTATGATACCATACATGTAACAGGCTATCTCGATTTGGTAAAACTATCGAAATTTGGTGAACTATCGCTCGATAAAATCAAAGAGCTAAATCCACAAATAATTAAAGATATATTACCTACTTATTCGAAAGAATTTGTACTAAGATTACCCAAATCAGAAATGGCTTATTTCTATTCCAATAGAAAGATGATTTTAGATACATCAGCTTATGTGGCGTCAAAACATTTACCAACCATTATTCCTCAAATAAATCCTATTGAAACAAATGCTCAACTTGATACAAGCGAAGGAATAGCCTTGAATCCTGACGATTTATCTATTAAAGAAAACCAGAAAGACGTATATCTGCATCCTAAAAAAACTACCAAAACTAAAAAAGAGGATAAAAAAATCGAAAACATTGACGTTGAAGAAATTGAAGAAATTGTTTTACGAAAAAAACCGAAGAAAAAAACACATATTGTTAAGCATGGGGACAATTTGAGCGACATAGCCGAAAAATATGGCGTAGATGTTTACGATATAAAAAAATGGAATAAGTTAAAATCATCAAAAATTGTGTCACGCCAAAAGTTGATTGTGTATGACGAAAAAAGTCTATTGCTAGAAAAAAAGGCTTCTAAGAAAAAATCGAAAAAAGAAACCGAAAAAGAAGTTTCAAAAGAAACAAAAGATAAAAAGAAAAGCAGTAAATCAAAAAAAGATGACGAAGAAGACGAGGAAATAGTTTCAAAAAAGTCTTCAAAAAGCAAAAAAGACAAACCAGAAAAAGAGGAAAATTCGTCTAAAGCAAAAAAGAGCAGCAAAGAAAAATATTATACCGTTGAAAAAGGAGACACTTTTTGGAGCATTTCACGCAAAAACGACAATATTTCTATTGAAGAAATCAAAAAGCTAAACCATATAAAAGGAGATATTTTAAAACATGGAATGAAACTGAAATTGAAATAAATATTAACATTTATTAAAAAAAAAATCCCTGAAAAGAGATTATCAAAAATCTTGTTTCAGGGAACTAAAAGTTGATTTTTTTGAATTAAAAAATCAACTTTTGATTACCTTCTTACGGTTTTGAATTTTCTCATACACCATTTTTATTATTCCATCTTTCAAACCCAAATCTGGAACAATTATTTTGCTTGCTCCTGCCCATTTCATCACCGAAATATAAATATCAGACGCTGGCACTATTACGTCAGCCCTATCAGCATTGAGCCTTAATTTGTTTATTCTTTCTTCGTAAGTGTAGCTGGCTACATAATCTTTTATTTCTTTCAACTCATTGTAAGAAAGCACATTGTCTTTTTCAGACTTATTGGCGATATTAAACAATTTGTTAATATTTCCGCCTGTACCCACTGCTACAATTTCAGTTTTTAGGATATCAATATTACTTTCTACCCATTTTTGCATTTTCTGCCAATCCCCTTCCCTCTCCTTGTGCTCAAGCAAACGCACCGAACCTATTTTAAATGACTTACTAGCTACTTTTACTTTATTTACATACAAATTGAGCTCTGTAGAGCCTCCACCAACATCTATATGCACATAACATTTTCCATTTTCTAAAGCCAACGATACTACGTCATTTATCAATTCGGCTTCTTTGGTGCCATCAATAATGTGTATACGCATATCCAAAATTTTATGTATTCGTGTAATCACATCGTTAGAATTGAAAGCTTCTCGCATAGCAGATGTAGCACAAATCATGTATTCTTTTACTTCGTGCAATTCCATCAAATGCTTATAGGCACTCAATAGCTTGAAAATTCTTACTTCAGAATCTGGAGATATCAGCCCATCATTAAATACATCATGACCTAGCCTTAGTGCAAAACGCACATATTCTACTTTTTTGAATGAAATTTCTCCTTCGTTTTCTAAAACACTAGAAATCTGCATACGTGCAGCATTTGAACCTATATCAATGGCAGCTATTTTCATCTATAATTTATAAAGCTTTTGCGATAAAAAATTTCAACTGTTCAAAAAAACAGAAAACACTGTTTATCAAATATTTAACTCAATGTAGCAATTTATATTTCAAATAAAACTAGAAATTTAATTTTATTTTTTCATTTCTAAAAATGTTTGATTTTATTTTCAAAATCACAAATTTACCATCGTTATTTCACAAAAAAACCATCTAAAAAAGATGGTTTTCAGATTTTTTTACCCTACCAATTCTTTTAAATCTACGTCATCGAGCATTTTTCGCTCGTCTGCCATAATAAGGAATCGGGTATATATTTTATCTAAATCGGGTTTTTCAAATTCGTAACCTAATATTTGAAGTCGGTGTCTTAACGCTGCTCTTCCAGACCTTGAGGTAAGCACTATAGCAGATGAAGATACTCCTACGTCTTCTGGCTTCATGATTTCATAATTTTCGGCATGTTTCAAAAAGCCGTCTTGGTGTATGCCTGACGAATGTGCAAAGGCATTTGCACCAACTATTGCTTTGTTTGGCTGAACAGTCATCCCCATTAGATTAGAAACCAAGTTGGATGTTGGGTACAGCAAGCTGTGATCTATTCCTGTTTCAAATCCTAAATGGCTGTGTACTTTAAGTATCATGGCTATTTCTTCTAATGAAGTATTGCCAGCTCTTTCTCCGATTCCATTTATGGTAACTTCTACTTGTCTAGCGCCTGCTTCTATGCCTGAAATGGTATTAGCAGTGGCTAAACCCAAATCGTTATGATTGTGCATAGATATAACTGCTTTGTCTATGTTTTTTACATTTTCATAAAGATAACTTATCCTTTGAAAGGTTTGATGTGGCAAAAGATAACCTGTGGTATCAGGCAAATTCACAGTTGTGGCACCTGCTTCTATGACGGCTTCTGTAAGCTGTGCTAAAAAAACCAAGTCAGCCCTTCCTGCATCTTCTGCAAAAAATTCTACATCCTCTACAAAAGACTTGGCATACTTGGTTGCCCAAATGGCTTTTTCGAGCATTTGCTCTCTTGTAGAATTAAATTTGTATTTGATGTGCATATCTGAAGAGCCCAAACCTGTATGAATACGTGGACATTTGGCATGTTTCAAGGCAGCGGCAGCGGCATCAATATCTTCTTTTTTGGCACGTGTGAGTGCACAAACCGTTGTGTTTTGTATGATTTTAGAAATCTCTTCTACAGAACGGAAATCGCCTGGCGAAGAAATCGGAAAACCTGCTTCTATGATGTCTACACCTAGTTTTTCTAGTTGTAATGCAACTTCTATTTTTTCATTTGTGTTTAGCTGGCAACCTGGCACTTGCTCGCCATCTCTAAGGGTTGTATCAAATACTAAAATTCTTTTGCTCATATATGTGTAGGATATTTCAATCTAAAGAAATAATCATTAAAAAATACAATTCAAATTTAATGATTATTAAGTATTTATCCAAAAATGCATTTTCAAACAAAGAGACTAATATTCTAAAAATAAGAAAAATAAAGACATATTATAGACTAAAAGTCTATTAAAAATTTAATATAAAAAAAAATAGTCTTTATTTTCACCTTATACCTTGAACTAAATTTTTATTTCAAAAAAACGATTAAAATTAAATTAATAATAGTTTTTTGATTTAAGTCAAACATTTTTGCTTTTTACAAAATATAACCTTGATTTCACAAACATGTTATCAATATGATCGGACGAAAGCAATTTATAACATTTGGAAATAAAATCAGAACAATCAACATTTTATTAAAACAAATTGCGAATTTGAAATTAATTACTACTTTTGTATCATTAAACTAGCTTTATAAAATATTGATTCTCTTTTTGCAAAAGCCCAAAGGTTCTTGCTTATTCGTTTTGTAAATTTCACAAACCACGAACGAATATTCTTTGTTTCAAATTTTATAGAGTACACAAATGAAAAATAAATTAACAATTGCTGTTATTGGCGGCACTGGTAAATCAGGAAAATATCTTGTCAATGAATTAATAAATCAAGGTTTTCAACTCAAAATTCTTCTTAGAAATCCTGATAATTTTCAAATCAAAAATCCACTTATTGAAGTTATTGAAGGCGATGTTACCAATTATGACTCAGTGCTTACACTTTTGAAAGGTTGTCAAGCTGTAATCAGTACATTAGGATTAGGAGTTCCACAAAGCGAACCAACAATTTTTAGTGAATCAACAACAAATATCATTCAGGCAATGAATGCGTGCAATATCCAACGATACATTGTAACAACAGGAATAAATGTTGATACTCCTTTTGACAATAAAAGTCAAAAAACGACTTTTGCGACAGAATGGATGAAAAAAAATTATCCTAAATCAACAGCAAACAAACAAATTGAATTTGATATTTTGTCGAATAGCAACGTTAATTGGACCTTAGTAAGGCTACCTTTGATTGAATTAACAGAAGAAGTTAGTCAAGTATCTGTTAGCTTAGAAGATTGTCTTGGGGATAAAATTGGTGCAACAGATTTAGCGAATTTTCTAATCGAGCAACTTTACACTGATGTTTATTTTAAAAAATCTCCATTTGTAGCAAGTATTTAAATTCATCAACAGTGAGCTAGCTTCTGGCTCACTGTTTTCATTTAGCCATATCTAAATCCTCAAACCAATCAACTACTATTTCTGGTAGTTGAGAATATTACTAACAACTTTACAAAAATCTTCATGATTGATTAAAAAATAATTAAACTAATTACTAACTAACTAATTTCCAATTAATTAGTATCAAAAACTAACTTAAGACAACGCAATTAATTAGCCTTACACCTTCAAAATAGATACAATTTAATTCAAAAAAAAAACGATTAAAATTTAATTAATAATAGTTTTTTTGATTTTAGTCAAACATTTTTGCTTTTTACAAATTGTGATTATGATTGTATTTGAAAATCATCTCCCACACTTGGTTCGGTATCCTCTCAAAACAGTTTCAAATGATAGTTTATTTCATAATTTTTTAAAAAATGTACGTTTCGTTAGGGTACAGAAATAAGGGTGAGTCAACCTGTTTTATAAACTTACATATTACTAAAATTAGATTTTTTTTGTAAATTTCATCATCAAAAAATGCATTAGGAAAGAAAAATACTTTATCTACAATAGAAAGCAGTCAAGCTTTCTATAAACAACTTTAATACTACAGCACAGAATAAAACAGGCAAAAGGAAAATTCCCTATTTCGTTTTTCCAGTATACTGAATTTAAACAAACTAAGGATAATGTCATGTAAGTACCTATAGTAAATGAACCACTTTTGCAAAAAGTACG
>JAGNSI010000023.1 GCA_017988135.1 Pseudarcicella sp. | reverse complement strand
TTATTTCTTCAAAAATATTCAACACATCAGCTTTCATCATTACCAATTGTGTTACCCCGTTTATCATCATGGCATATTTGAGTGCCGGTAAGTCTATCCAGCCGCATCTACGAGCTCTGCCGGTTGTAGAGCCAAACTCTCTGCCTTCTTGTCTCATTCTTTCGCCAGTTTCATCTTCCAATTCGGTAGGGAATGGGCCAGAACCAACTCTTGTCGCATATGCTTTGAAAATTCCGTAAACTTCTCCGATGTTTTTGGGTGCTACGCCCAAGCCCGTGCAGGCTCCTGCTGTAACAGTGTTTGACGACGTTACAAACGGATATGAACCGAAATCTACATCAAGCAAACTGCCTTGAGCACCTTCTGCTAAAATAGTTTTTTTCTCAGAAATTGCTTTATTAATAACATATTCTGTATCTACAAGCTTAAATTGTTTGATAAACTCTACTGCTTCGAAGAATTCTTTTTCTGCATTTTCTAGTTCGTATTCAAATTTGTATAAATCTAGTATTACTTTATGTCTATCTACCAACTTTTTGTATCTATCCGAAAAGTCGCTTGCTATGAGGTCGCCCACTCTTAAGCCTTGTCTAGATATTTTGTCGGTATAGGTAGGTCCAATGCCTTTTAAGGTAGAACCGATTTTTGCATCACCTTTGGCTTTTTCATAGGCAGCATCTAGCAATCTATGAGTAGGCAATATTATAGAAGCTTTTTTTGATATTTCTAAGTTTTCAAAAATATTCAAACTGTATTTTGCCAATCCGTCTATTTCTTTTTTGAAAATTATCGGGTCTAAAACCACGCCATTTCCAATGATATTTTGCACTTCAGTTCTAAATATGCCAGATGGGATTTGGTGTAATACATGTTTGAATCCGTCAAATTCTAGCGTGTGCCCAGCGTTGGGTCCACCTTGAAAACGAGCTACCACTTGGTATTTGGGAGCTAATACATCTACAATTTTTCCTTTTCCTTCGTCTCCCCACTGCAATCCCAATAATACGTCTACTGCCATTTTTGTTATATTTGTTTTATATCAAGCAATCTATTTGCAGTGCAAAAAAAGTACTTCTGCACTATTTATTTTAAAAATATTGATTTAATTGATTGGTACTTTTGATAAATCTTTGCAAAGATAATGAATCCCAAAATAATACACCATAAGAATTGAAATACTTGTTTGGAATAGTTTGATAAAGCCTTATTCTTTTAAGCTTGCTTTATTTGTTTTGGGTATTTCGTTTCTGTGTTCACAGTTTGTTTTGTTGCAAGTTGCATAGAAAATAAGTGAGTGATGCAATACCTTGAAGTTAAGTGTTTCGCCCACCATTGTTTGTATGCTCTGAATTCTAGGGTCGCAAAACTCAGTTACGTGGTGGCAGTCGGTGCAAATAAGGTGGTCGTGCTGTCTTCTTCCGTAAGATTTCTCGAATTGTGCTAGATTTTTCCCAAACTGATGCTTGGTTACCAAAGAGCATTCCTCAAGAACGTCTAGTGTGTTGTAGACCGTAGCTCTAGAAACCTGGTATTTTTTGTTTTTCATCGAAAGAAACAGCTCTTCTACGTCAAAATGATCGTCTCTTGAGTATATTTCTTCTAGAATTGCAAAACGCTCTGGGGTCTTTCTAAGACCTTTATTTTCAAGATAAGCAGTAAATATTTTTTTTACCGACTCTAAAGTATCGTCGTTTAATTGCATTTGTACTATTTTTAGCAAAGTTAAAAAAAATACCTGTACTATTCAAATGGCTGAGGGTTCTCTGTAAAAACAAAAAAAAATATATTGATTTGTATCGTCAGAATAACCTTTTTGTTGAGTAATGAGCGATTTTTTTTTATTAAAAAAGGTTAATAAATGCTTTTGACACGAATGAAGTTTTTGTTTTGTGTTTTTTTTGAAAAAAAATATAATTTCAAACCTCTTTAAAATCAAAATGTTAGCTTTTTTTTGAAAAAAAATATTGTTTTTTTTGCGAGAAAATTTGCACAGAATAAACTAAACTACTACTTTTGCATTACAAATCTACCACATACAATGCGAAAGTAGCTCAGCTGGTAGAGCGCAACCTTGCCAAGGTTGAGGTCGCCGGTTCGAACCCGGTCTTTCGCTCAGCTTTTTAAAGCACCGACTAGGTGCTTTTTAAGTTAATGATTAGTTCGATAATCAGCCAGGGTGGTGGAACTGGTAGACACGCAGGACTTAAAATCCTGTGAGAAGCAACGCTCGTACGGGTTCGATTCCCGTCCCCGGTACTGCCACAAAAAAGGAACAAATTTGATGAAAATCAAATTTGTTCCTTTTTTTTTGTTCTAAATTTTAATATTCCCCGACATTTGATTTTTATCAAATTTGTTCCTTTTTTTTTGTTCTAAATTTTAATATTCCCCGACATTTGATTTTCATCAAATTTGTTCCTTTTTTTAACTTCACTTTGGTGTGAATTTTAGTTTTTCAAAATAATTAAAAAAATAAAACTCACCTGAAATTGAACAATAAATGATAATTTTGGTTTTGCATTAAAAATAACAAAATAGAATTGATTTTATGAATCCAGCAGTTTTCCTAAACGCACTCAATGCCACAATAGCCGAGCTTAAATATGGAGAAAAACCCGTAGAATTGTACGAACCAATACAATATTTGATGGATTTGAGCGGAAAAAGGATTCGACCTTTGATGGCACTTTTAGCTTACAATCTTTTTGATGACCAGTGGCAAAACGCCGTGAAACCTGCATTGGCTGTTGAAGTGTTTCATAATTTTACCCTCATGCACGACGATATCATGGACAAAGCCCCATTGCGTAGAGGGAAGCCAACGGTTCATGAAAAATGGAATGAAAACATAGCCATACTTTCTGGTGACGTTATGCTTGTGCAAGCTTATGAACTTTTGCTGGAAGTTTCGCCAGAGAAACTCAAATTGGTAATGTCAAGATTTAATAAAACGGCAGCAGAAGTATGTGAAGGTCAACAGTTTGATATGAATTTCGAACTCAAAGAAACAGTCACAGAAGAAGATTATATAGAAATGATTAGGCTTAAAACATCCGTTTTGCTTGGTTTTTCACTCGAATTGGGAGCAATTATTGCCAATGCTAGCCTTGAAAATAGTAGAATTTTGTATGATATAGGCGTAAATATAGGTTTGGGTTTTCAACTAAAAGATGATTTGTTGGATGTTTACGGCGATCCAGAGAAATTTGGAAAACAAATAGGAGGCGATATTATTGCCAACAAAAAGACATTTATGCTCATCGAAGCTCAATTAAAAGCCGATTCTTTAACGCAACAAAAATTGAATGATTGGCTGAATAAAAAAGAATTTAATTCATCAGAAAAAGTAAAAGCAGTTACCGAAATTTTTGACCAACTTGAAATAAGACAAATTGCAGAAAATAAAATAAATTTTTACTTTGATAAAGCTTTAGCTAGTTTAAAACAACTAGAAGCCAATGAAAGCAAAAAGCAAGAATTAGAGCATTTTATATTGAAACTTATAGATAGAGAAGCGTAGTTTTTCTGAAATCTAAATTTGTTTCTAAAATGAAAGATACAAGCTCAGTAAAGCCCAGCCACCTTAAAGTTGGCGAACAAGGAGAAGGCATAGCAAGCTCGTACCTTCAAGAAAATGGTTACGAAATACTCGAAAGGAATTTTAGATTCGAAAAAGCAGAAATAGACATTATTGCACAAAAGGGTAAGTTTTTGGTATTTGTTGAAGTGAAAACACTTACCAATACACAGTTCGGGATGCCAGAATTGGCAGTAGACAAGCAAAAAGAAAAGAACATCAGTAGGGCTGCACTTCACTATATTTATAGTCAAGACTGGAAACAAGAAATTAGGTTTGACATTATTGCAATTGTGATAGATGCTGGCAAATACCAGCTAGAACATTTTGTAGATGCCTTTCACTAAAATGACAAAATGCTGTTGAATTGCCCCTAAAAGGCAAATTTAATATTTAGGTAATATTGGCTTAGTTATATTTACGTTTAGTTTAAAGAAATATTACATTTAAATCATATACCAAATTGAATATGAGCGCCTTGAAAGTCCTGATTGTAGATGACGACCCAGATATAGTAGAATTATTAGCTTATAACCTCAATAAAGATGGGTACCACACCAGGTCTGCCGAAGACGGTGAAGTAGCCATGAAAGTTGCCTTAGAGTTTGTTCCAGACATTATTTTAATGGATGTGATGATGCCTAAGCAAGACGGTATAGAAACTGCTAGAAGAATAAAGCAATTAGATTCACTTAAAGATTGTTACATAGTTTTTTTGACAGCTCGCACAGAAGAATATACCGAAGTTGCCGCATTTGAAGTAGGGGCAAACGATTACATTACCAAGCCTATAAAACCACGAGCTCTTATGAGCCGTATAAGAGCTATTTCTTCGAGAAATAAAGAAGTAGAAGATTCTAAGGCGGAACAAAAGTTTGTGATTCAAACTGGTGAAATTACCGTAGATAAGTCAAACTATACTTTAAGGTATTTGGAAAAAACCACCCCTTTGCCACGTAAAGAGTTTGAATTGCTTTGGTTTTTTGCAAAATCGCCTAATAAAGTGCACTCTAGAGATGAAATTTTAGATAAAATATGGGGCAGTGATGTGCTTGTTGTAGAACGAACTATAGATGTACATATTAGAAAAATACGTGAAAAAATACCTGAGCATTATATCAAAACACTCAAAGGTGTAGGTTATTTGTTTAGTGTAGACTAACAATAAACTATTTTCTATTAAATAACAAAGATTTACTTTTTAGTATTACATAACATTTCATCTTTAAACAAAAAAAATATTTGTGTAAATTGCAAAACTTTTACCATAAAATTGTAGTTAATGACAGAGTTAATAGAAACTCCTGCACAAATATTTTTACCCTTTTTGAATGCTCCTTCTTCTGAAGTTAGTGTTCAAAAAAAAATGAAAAAAATGAAATCATTTGAGATTCCTCAATTATACAAAAGTACCCTTGTTGGCAATATTAAAGAAGCAAGAAGAAAACAAGATAAGCTTAAAAAAGATTTCAGTCCAACTTTGCTTGACTTTGGGACAGTTAAATTTTTGATTTCTAGGCATTTTGGTTTTTGTTATGGTGTAGAAAATGCAGTAGAAATTGCTTATAAAACTATTGAAGAAAATACAGACAAAAGGATTTTTTTGCTTTCAGAAATGATTCATAATCCCGATGTGAACGCCGATTTACTGTCGAGAGGGGTGAAGTTTATCATGAAAACTTCTGGCGAGCAGTTAATAGATTGGGAAGAATTGCATTCAGAAGATATTGTCATAGTTCCTGCATTTGGAACTACTATTGAAATACAAAATCAACTTTCATTGCGAGGCATTGATCCTTATAAGTATGATACCACTTGCCCATTTGTTGAAAAAGTTTGGAATAGAGCTAAAAGCATTGGGCAGAAAAAATATACTGTAATTATTCATGGAAAACCTACTCATGAGGAAACTCGAGCTACATTTTCTCATGCACAAACCAGTTCCCCTGTGTTAGTAATAAAAAACATGGGGCAAGCCCAAGAGCTTGCAAAGTTTATAGCAGATAACACCCGAGAAGGTTTTTACGACTATTTTAAAGGTCAATACTCAGAAGGTTTTGATGTCTCAAAAGACTTGGATAGCATTGGTGTTGTGAATCAAACAACCATGTTGGCTTCTGATACTCAGTCGATTGCTGATTTTTTAAAAAAAGCAATTCAAGATAAATTTAACTTGTCGAGTGCCAATATTTCCGAACATTTTGCAGATACCAGAGATACGTTATGTTATGCTACCAACGATAATCAATCAGCTACTTATGGTATGCTAGCCGAAAAAGCAGACTTTGTGATTGTAGCTGGAGGGTACAACTCGTCTAATACTTCACATATAGTTGAGCTTTGTGCTGAGAAATTGCCAACATATTTTATCAATTCGGCAGACAAAATACTGGATGCCAATACGATTTCACATTTTGACATTGCTACAAAAAAGGAAATAACAACATCTGATTTTATAAAAAATAAAGAAAATGCCACTATTATGCTAACCTGCGGGGCTTCTTGTCCCGATGCAGTGGTAGAAGCTATTTTGCTTAAAATATTGACCTATTTTGAAGATAAATTGCCGATGAAAAGTGATTTTCAGATAGATGCAAGCTGTTTGGCGTGATTTTACTAAAAATTATGGAACTATTTTGTGGTAAATGCCTTTTTAGGTAAACACGATTTTATCTAAAAGAGCAAAAAAATATTGTTTTCAAAACAGCGTTCTATATTTCTCATGACTAAATTTTTTATTATCCTTGCAGTTACTTCCATTTTTTTATTGATGGATTGGTATATATGGTCTGCTACTAAAAATTTATTTTCAAATCCTTCAATTAAGCAATTTTATAACTACGGTTTTTGGTTGCTCACTGCTGTTACGCTAATAGGTTTATGGCTTTATAATTTTACTTCGCCAGAATGGTTGGGTAAAAATGCACGAACCGTAATCATGATAAGTGTTTTTGTGAATTACGCTTCAAAGTTTTTTGCCGTCATTTTTTTGCTGATTGATGATCTGTTCAGACTACTTAAATATATTTATTCCAAATTTTCTTCACCAAATGTTAGTCAAGAAAATGTTTCGTTACCTGAAGGAGATTCCAGCATAACAAGGTCTGATTTTTTAGTAAAAACAGCTGTTTTGGCTGGAACAGTTCCAGCAGTAGCTATGACATGGGGAATACTATCTGGCGCTCATGATTATCGGGTAAGAAAAGTGAAGTTGGCAATAAAGAATTTGCCCAAAGCTTTCAGAGGTATGACTATCGCACAAATATCTGATATACATTCAGGTTCATTTTTTAATAAAATAGCTGTAAAAGGTGGCGTAGAAATGCTAATGAATGCCAAGCCCGACATGGTTTTTTTTACGGGAGATTTAGTGAACAATAAAGCCTCTGAAGTGGAAGAATATATTCCTATTTTTAATAAAGTAAAAGCGCCATTAGGTGTTTATAGTACTTTGGGTAATCATGATTATGGCGATTATGTGCAATGGAGTAGCCCCGCTGCTAAAAAACAAAATCTCAACGATTTGAAAAAGTCACATCAATTACTTGGCTGGCAATTGCTAAATGATGAAAATAAAAACATTCAGTTGGGAGGTGATAACTTAGCCATTATCGGTGTTCAAAATATTGGTATTGGAAAGCGTTTTCCATGGTACGGAAATTTAGAAAAAGCACATTTAGGTACACAAGATGCCGCCGTAAAACTATTGCTTTCGCATGATCCTACACATTGGGATGGCGAAGTGAACCTTAAGTATAAAGACATAGATGTGACATTTTCTGGTCATACTCATGGTACTCAAATGGGTGTAAATATTGGCGATTATACGTGGTCTCCAGCACAGTATGTTTACAAGCAATGGGCGGGTTTGTATCAAGAAGGTGAGCAACAATTGTATGTAAATAGGGGATACGGCTATTTAGGCTATCCAGGTAGAATAGGCATGCCCCCAGAGATTACCTTATTTGAGCTTACAGAAGCTTAGTTTGAGTAAAATGAATGAATATTCGTTTTTAAAATATAAAATAGTGAATGTGCATTGAATTTTAAGGTAAAAACAAGAAAACAGGTGCAATCTGAAGTGTTGAAAAATTCTAAAAATAATTTTAACCAAGCTATTGAGAGCATTTAAGCTAAAAATTATTATTTTTGCTGTCAAAATCAGAAACAACGACTTTGCTCACACATTCAAATTTGTAAAAAAATATGGCATTTTTCGAAAACAACATTCAACTAGAAGAAGAAACGTTTACTAGAATTATTAAAGTAATTGGAGTAGGCGGTGGTGGAAGCAATGCCGTAAGACATATGTATGAGCATGGTATTGCAGATGTTGATTTTGTGATTTGCAATACAGATTTGCAAGCATTGAACGATAATCCTGTTCAAAATAAGATACAATTAGGACCTAAACTTACCGAAGGACTTGGTGCAGGAACAGAGCCTGAGCAAGGTAGGTTAGCTGCTGTAGAAAGCGCCGAGCAAATAAGAGAGATGCTTGCTGATCATACCAAAATGGTGTTTATTACCGCTGGTATGGGAGGGGGAACTGGTACTGGAGCCGCACCAGAAATTGCCAGAATAGCCAAAGAATTGGATATTTTGACAGTAGCTATAGTTACAGCACCTTACTCTTGGGAAGGATCTGATAAAATAAATGCTGCCAACGAAGGGATAGAACTTTTACAAAAAACTTGCGATACAGTACTGATAGTTTTGAATGATAAATTATTAGAAATATATCAAGATAGCAGTATTTTGGAGGCTTTTTCACATGCAGATGACGTGCTTACCAATGCTACAAAGTCTGTGGCAGAAGTAATTACTAAATCAGGTAAAATCAATGCAGATTTTATGGATGTTAGAAAAGTGTTGAATAACGCAGGTCAAGCTGTAATGAGTACAGCTCAAGCCAAGGGTAAAAACCGTGCAGAAGAGGTAATTAAAGCAGCCTTGCATTCACCTTTGTTGAATAACCGTGATATAAAAGGAGCTAAAAGAATATTGATTACAATAGCAACCAGTAGCGAGAATGTGATGATTGTAAAAGAACAACAAACCATTACAGATTATATTCAAGAAGCAGTGGGAGGTAGAACTGCAGGTACAAAGCTTGGTTATATTGTAGATGAAACTTTGGGAGAGGATTTGCGTATAACTTTGATTGCCGCAGGTTTTAATCTTCAAGATGGACCTGTGAAATCTATTGCAGAAACAGAGGAAACTGAAGACTTAATGTACTCAGAGCAACAAAAAAGTGTTAGTTCAGTAACCATTCAACAGCTTATTGCTAAGTTTACTGAACGTACTCCGTCTGAAACAGAGTTAGAAGCACCAGCTTTTGCTCGAAATCACGTCAAGTTGATTGATATTAATAAAATACCGGCTTTTTCAATAGTTGAGAGACATTTGTTTGATTAATTGTTTAATACAATTTCGTTGATATTTAAGCTCAAAACCTCTTCTAGTATCGTTCTGTTGTTGCTAAGGCGAGGTATTTTGTGCTGTCCACCGAGTTTTCCTTTGCTTTTTAGCCAAGTATAAAAACTATTTTTGGGTAAACTTGTTAGGTTTAAGTTGGTCAAAACAAGGTCGTTATATCTTTTGGCGTTGTAGTCTGAGTTTAATTCACGTATTTTTTTGTCTAGAATTTTAGAGAATAAAGTTAAATCTTCCGGCTCTTCCGAAAATTCTATTAGCCACTGATGGCTTCCTTTTTCACCATTTCCCATGTATTGAGGTCCAGCAGTGTAATCTGTTACTTTTGCTCCCGTAATTTGGCAAGCATAAGCCAAAGCAGTGTCTGCATTTTCAATCACCAATTCTTCCCCGAAAGCATTGATAAAATGTTTGGTTCGGCCTGTGATAGAAATTCTAAAAGGGTAAAGTGACGTAAATTTTACGGTGTCCCCAATTTTATATCTCCAAAGTCCGGCATTGGTTGAGATAATTATTGCGTAAGTTTTGTCAAGTTCTACTTCTGCTAAAGTAATTGCTTTGGGGTGTTTTTGGTCGAACTCAGACATGGGTATAAATTCATAAAAAATGCCATAATCTAGCATTAATAGCATTTCATCTGGTTTATTTAGGTCGTCTTGAATGCCAAAAAAACCTTCAGAAGCATTGTATATTTCAAGGTATTTTGTTTCTTTTCCTTTAAATATTTTTTGTTTGAAAACTTCTCTATATGGTTGAAAAGCGACTGCACCATGAACGAAAAATTCAAAATTTGGCCAGATTTCTCTGATGTCAGACTTGTTTTTTATTTCAAGTATTTTTTCAATCAGCACCATAGTCCAGGTAGGAACGCCCAGTATACTCGTTACATCTTCTTCAGAAGTGATTTCTGCCATTTTTTGGATTTTCACTTCCCAGTCTTCCATTAATGCTATATCTAAAGATGGCGTGCGAATAAATTGCGCCCAAATGGGTAAGTTTTTCATCACAACAGCTGAGACATCGCCAGTGGTGGTTTTGTTATTTAAGGTATTTGAAGACAAACTGCCACCAATAGAAAGACCTTTTCCTGTAAAAACTTTAGTGTCAGATTTATTATTTACCAAAAGGGTTAGCATGTCTTTCCCGCCCATTACATGGCATTCGTCTATTGATTCTTGAGAGACAGGGATAAATTTGCTCACGGCATTGGTGGTGCCAGATGACTTAGAAAACCATTGAATAGGTGTATGCCAGAGTACATTTTCTTCGCCCTGCATTATGCGTTCTATATAAGGAAACAATTCTTCATAGCTAGAAATGGGTACTCGTTCTTGAAAATCTTTGATGCTTGCTATAGAGCTATAGTTGTACGCTTTGCCCCATTCGGTATATTGGGCAGCACTTATCAAATGAAAAAATACTGCTTCTTGGGTTTCTAGGGGTTGCTCCATGAATGACTGAATGCGAGGCATCCGTCTTTTCATTAACCAAACAAGTGTGTCGTTTAGCAAAGGCATAGGCGTTTTTTTATAGTTCAAATATTGACAAATATATGGGTTTATTTAAAAGAAAAATAAATTTTTATGTATAGTTTTAAGTACTATTTTTTTGTTTTTTGAGAAGTAATTTGTCGATTCATTCGTGTTCATTTTTTTGTAGCATGGATTTGGTATAGATATTTGCTAAATTTGTTTTCAAAAGAAAAACTAGCTAAACATAAAAAATATGGAACATCAATTGAAATTAAAAAAACCTTTGGCTTTTTTTGATTTGGAAACTACAGGAGTAAGTGTACAAAAAGATAGAATAGTAGAGGTTTGCATTGCTAAAGCAAATGTTGATGGAACTGTTACTGTAAAAACTAGGCGTGTTAATCCTGGAATGCCAATTCCTTTGGAAGCGTCATTGGTGCACGGTATTTATGATGCAGATGTTGCTAATGAACCTACTTTTAAACAAGTTGCAAAGTCGTTAGCACAGTTTTTAGAAGGTTGCGATTTGGCAGGATTCAATTCTAATAGATTTGATGTTCCTATGTTGGTAGAAGAGTTTTTGAGAAATGATGTAGATTTTGATATAAAAAACAGGCGTTTGATAGATGCTCAGCGTATTTATCATATTATGGAACCTCGTAATCTTACAGCTGCTTATAAGTTTTATTGTGGAAAGGTGCTCAAAGGTGCTCATGGTGCAGAAGCTGATACTTTGGCGACATTGGAGGTACTAAATGCACAGGTGAAACATTATGAAGGCGTAAAGTTGCTGAACGACAAGCAAGAAGAATATGAGCCTGTTCAAAACGATATGGATGTGCTGAATGAAATTACAGCAAGTAAAATGGTAGATTTGGCTCAACGCATGGTTTATAATAAAGAGGGTGTTGAGGTGATAAATTTTGGCAAACACTTAGGTAAGCCTGTAGTTCAGGTGCTTAAACAAGAGCCTTCTTATTATGATTGGATAATGAAAGGAGATTTTTCTTTAGATACCAAACGTAAGATTACTGAGATAAAATTAAGAGCATTTTCGAAATGATTTAACGACCAAAATCATCTTGTATTCTTACAATATCATTTTCGTCTGAAGGGTGATTGTGGTCTGAGTGTTGCCAGATTTCAGCTATAATTCCCCAATGTTCAAGTCCAATAAGGCGATGTCTTTCGCCTTTTTGCATTTTTATTATATCGTTTTCTGCAAGTGTTACGACGCTTTCTGGCTCTAGATCTGTGAGGCTTGTTTTTACGCCAACTGGGTTTGTAGATATTACTTTCCAAATTTCTGAGCGTCTGTAATGATATTGCCAAGAAAGACGTTGATGAGGTGCTACTATTAATATTTTTGGTGAAATATGAAGCTGAGCTACATCTTTCGTTTCGTCTAAAATATTAGGAAAAAATTGAGCAAGGAAAGTATGTGTTTTTTGAGGGTCAATTACAAAAAAACCACCCCAAGGGCGTTCTCTATCTTGTGAAGTCCAGTTTAAATCTAAAGCAATTAATTGTTTTTCAATAGCTTCGAAAAGATTGGTTTTTTCTATGTTATTTTTAGTAGATATTTGCATTCTAATTTTTAAACTATGAGCTTATTTTTTTGTAAAATTAAGGTCATTTTTTTTAAAACCTAAATTTTTATAACCCTTTATTTTTTTCTGTATGCAATTGTCCCATTTGTCTAAGGTTATTTTGTTTGATTTGATTCTTAATTCTGTACAAGAGCGTATTGATACCGCCAAGTTTTTGATGGACGAAATACAAGAAGCAGCAAACAACGAAACAAAATCGTCGGCAGGAGATAAATACGAAACATCACGTGCTATGGGGCAAATCAGTAAAGATATGTACACTAGGCAATTTTATTCAGCTAATAGTGAAAAAGAAGTTTTACAAAAAATAAATCTTAATCTTAAATTTGACTTTGCTTTTTCTGGAGCCTTGGTAACTACTGATATAGGGGTGTTTTTTATTAGTATAAGTGCCGGTAAAATTATTCATGACCACTTTACAGTAATTGCTGTTTCTCCACAATCGCCCATTGGTGCAGCCTTATATGGGAAAAAAGCAGGAGATGAATTTGTTTTTAATAGTAAAACAGTTGTTATTAAAAGCATATGCTAAAAAAAACCAGAGGTATAGTGTTGAATTATTTGAAGTACAGAGAAACTTCTGTGATTGTGCATGTGTATACCGAAGAGTTTGGAATTCAGTCATATATAGAAAATGGTATAAGAAGTGCAAAATCTAAAAATAAAATAGCTCTTTTTCAGCCATTAACATTGCTAGATTTAGTGGTTTATCACCAACAAAGCAAAGGAATACAGCGTATTTCTGAGATAAAATGTAGTTATCCTTTTCAGGCTATCCCTTTTGATATTCGGAAATCATCTATCGCTCTTTTTCTTACTGAAGTTTTGTCTAAAACTCTCAAAGAAGAAAGCTCTCACGCCAATTTATTTGATTTTATCTATCAGTCTATCATTTGGTTAGATGAAGCAAAGCTTGGTTTTGAAAGTTTTCATCTTCAGTTTTTAATTCAATTGGGGGAGTATTTGGGTTTTTCGCCCAGCAATGCACATGAAATAAATGATGAATTGGGCTTGAATAATTTACAAAAACTAAGCATTGTTTCTGAGAATCAGTTAGAACTATTGATGAACGCAAATTACGAAACTGCTCCTTTGTTGAACAGAAGCACACGTAATGATTTATTATCGGCCATTTTAATGTTTTATCGTTTGCACGTAGCTTCTTTTAAAGAAATGAAATCTTTGACGGTTTTGCGTGAAGTGCTGGAATAGAAATATTATATTTTTCTTTTTAGTTCAAAATGTTTACCTAAATAAAGTCGTCTTACTTCTTCGTCGTCCGCCAATTCTTGAGGAGTGCCTGATTTTAAAATGCGTCCTTCGTAAAGCAAATAAGCTTTGTCGGTGATAGAAAGAGTTTCGTCTACATTGTGATCGGTAATGAGTATGCCTATGTTTCTGAATTTTAGTTTGGCAACTATGCCCTGTATTTCTTCTACCGCAATAGGGTCTACACCAGCAAAAGGTTCGTCTAAAAGTATAAATTTAGGATCCACTGCCAATGCTCTTGCTATTTCTGTACGTCTACGTTCACCGCCAGATAATACTTGACCTAGGTTTTTGCGTACATGGGTCAAAGAAAACTCTTCTAATAATTGTTCTGTTTTATCTTTTTGTTGTTTTTTGTTGAGGTCGGTCATTTCAAGTACTGCTAAAATGTTTTCCTCTACAGTAAGTGTTCTGAAAACAGAAGCTTCTTGGGCTAAATATCCAATGCCTAGCCTAGCTCTTTTGTACATTGGTAAATTGGTGACGTCTAGGTCGTCTAAAAATACTTTGCCAGAATTGGGCTTTACCAAGCCTGTTGCCATGTAAAAAGAAGTAGTTTTGCCTGCTCCATTTGGTCCTAATAATCCTACTATTTCGCCTTGTGCTACTTGATAACTAACGTTGTTGTTAACTGTTCTTTGACCGTATTTTTTAACTAAATTTTCTGTTCTAAGTATCATAATTCTAAAAATTTATATCTTTCAACATCAACTGAAATGATTTTTTGCCTTGCCATTCATTGATTTCTATCGTGTAACAAATAGAAAAAGGTTTGTCTATTTCTAGTTGTTCCCAATAGTCGTTTACCATACCAAAACCTACACAGGTAAACACGATGGATTTTTGTGCGGAATTGTTTTTTTGAAAAACATTTATTTTTAAATGAATATCTTTCATTTTAATAGGTTTTTCATGTAAATATACATTTTCTGTAACAAAAACTGGCGTCATATTTTGAGGTCCAAAAGGTGACATTTGTGATAGTATTCTGTAAAACTTATCTGTAATAGCGTCTAAATCTATTTTTAGGTCTATATCTATCAGCGGTGTAAGTTGTTCGTGAGATATTTTCTGAGAAACTACTTTTTCAAATTTTTGTTTGAAATTTTCTATTTGATTTAGCTCTAAGGTAAGTCCTGCTGCAAAAGTGTGTCCACCATATTGAATTAAGTGTTCGGCACATTCTTCAATGGCTTCATATACGTCGAAGCCTGGGACAGATCTTGCCGAGCCTGCCGCATGACCATTCGATGCGGTAAGAATAATGGTAGGGCGGTGGAATTTTTCTATGCATCTGCTTGCCACTATGCCTATCACCCCTTTGTGCCAATCTTCACGATAAAGTACTGTGCTTTTTGCTTCAGAATAATTCTCTTGCTCATAAATCATTGCTAGAGCACTTTCTGTGATGCTACTGTCTATACTTTTTCGGTCTGTATTGTGTTTGCCTATTATAGTGGCAAAATCTAAAGCCTCATTGTAGTCGTTTGAAATCAATAGATTTACAGCATCGTAAGCGTGTTTTATTCTACCTGCCGCATTTATTCTGGGCCCTAGTCCGAATACTACTTTGGTGATATCCATTTTGCCCTCAGTGCCAGCGGTGTGCATCAGTGCTTTTAGTCCTGTTCGAGGGTTGGTGTTGAGCTGTTGCAGTCCAAAGTAAGCAAGTGTACGGTTTTCGTCTACTATAGGAACAATATCACAGGCAATGGAAGTGACCACCAAATCAAGGTAAGGAAGTAGTAAGTCACGGTCAATTTTATTTTTTAAACAATAAGCTTCTAATAATTTATAGCCAACGCCACAGCCCGTGAGTTCTTTGAAAGGATATTGGCAATCTCTTCTTTTAGGGTCGAGTATGGCTACAGCTGGAGGTAGGTCATCGTCGTCAGGTCTGTGATGGTCGCAAACGATGAAGTCTACATTATGTGCTTTTGCCCAGGTTATTTTGTCTTTAGATTTTATGCCGCAGTCGAGACTTACGATAAGGCTATAGCCCTCGTTGGCGGCTTTTTCTACGCCAGCTTGCGAAACCCCATAGCCTTCTGTGTATCTATCTGGGATATAAAATGTGATATTTTGGTAAAGGTTGTTTTTTATAAATCCATAAAAAAGAGCAACTGATGTGGTGCCGTCTACGTCATAGTCGCCGTAAACCATTATTTTTTCGTTGTTTATAAAAGCACGCTCTAGTCTTTCTACAGCAATGTGCATGTCTAACATCAAAAAAGGATCATGGATGTCGCTGAGGTTGGGTCTGAAAAAATATTTTGCTTCGTCGAAATTTGTAACGCCTCTTTGTGCTAATAAAAAGGCAATTTCGGGTTCTACTCCCAAGCAGTTTTGGAGTAAATCTATGGTTGAATTGTCTGGTGATGGTTTGTAAATCCAACGTTTTTGTGTCATTTGCAAAAATACAAATTTGACTATTGTTTTGCTATTTTTTGTGGAGATAAAAGTAGGTGTAAAAGCTAGTTTTTATTGTAATAGATTGATTGTCAATAAATCGAAATTTGTTTTTTTAGTGCAAAAAAAAATGTAATTTTGCATTTCAATAATTTTTTTAATTCTCTGTATAGCAAATGATTCTTATGCAGGGCAAAATACAATAAAAATGAATCAAAAAATCAGAATTAAATTAAAGTCTTTTGACCACACTTTGGTGGACAAATCGGCTGAGAAAATTGTTAAAGCTGTTAAAGCTACGGGTGCTTTGGTTTCAGGTCCAATACCTTTGCCAACAAAAATTGAAAAATTCACAGTTTTGCGTTCACCACACGTAAACAAAAAAGCTCGTGAGCAGTTTCAATTGTGTACTTACAAGCGTTTGATAGACATTTTCTCTTCTTCTCCTAAAACGGTAGATGCTTTGATGAAATTGGAGCTTCCTTCGGGTGTAGATGTTGAGATAAAAGTTTAGTAGAATTTGTTTCTCAATTGAAAGAAAATCCTTTTACTGATTTACGGTGAAAGGATTTTTTTTGCTTGACCTTCGATGGTAAACCATTTTTTGTCGCCTAATAATATTTTTTGAAATCCAGTGATGTTGTAGCTAACTATTTGATTGTTGATTAGTGCTAGAGAAAGTTTTTTGAAGCTTGTATAAAAGCTGTTTTTGTCTTCTGAAAGAATAGATATAGATTTTACTGTTTTGTTTTTGTAAAAATGTATTTTTAAATGTTTAATTTTTGACTTTGAATTCGCTTTAAGTTTGTAGTCAATTGTGCTATCGGTTTGGGTTACTTTATAGCAATCTTTTAGGCTAGGTAAATTGATATTTGCATTTCTAAAAAAAATCAATTCCTTTTTCCAATCTATATTGTTGGTTTCTTTTGTTTCTTTGCTTTCTGTGGTTTTTATTGTTTTTATGATAGTTGGTTTTTGTTTTTCAAGTATTTTAGTTTGACTTTCAATAAGAGTTTTCAAGTCGAAATATTGTTTTTTAGATTGATTTTCTTGCTTATTTTCGTTGCATGCAAGATTTCCTAAAACGATAAAAATCAAAAGTGAAGTTCTGATAAATAGAAATGAGTGAGTATTAGTAAGCAAAATGATAGTAATTTTAAATGGTTTTTATACTTTAAAAATGAATATAAATTTGTTGTGTTTTTAGTAAAAATACAAGAAAATAACCACAATTGTCTAGGTTATTTTCTTGATTTTCATTTGTTTTAATTATTAGGGATTACAATCAATACGTTAGTTTAATTTTTGTAATATTTCTTTAGCCAATTTGTCTCCTTCTTGGTGTTTGGCTATTATTTTTTCTAGTATTTTTTTTGCATTGTCTTCGTCGTTTCCTTTTGCTCTTTTCAATAATATAATGGCTTGATATAAATTTCCTGGGTTGGCATAGAGATTTTTATTGCTTGCCAGTGTTTCAAATGTTTCAAGTGCTTGGTCTATTTTTTCTAGTTTGAATAGAGCAATTCCTTTGTAAGTTTGTGCCTTTGTGTTTGATTGAGCTAGTTTTTCAAAAATAGCTAAACTTTCATGGTACTTTTTTTGGTTGAAAAGTTCAATTCCTGTGTTTAGTTCGTTTTTGTTTGCACTCATTGTATTGCTTATGCTTGTCCAATTTTCATTTATATAATTGTCTACAATAGCATTTGAGGTGTTTTTGAAGCGATAAATGATTAGTCCAAGAGCAATTGTCAGTATTGCAGCAATACTTGAAGCTTTTTGTAAAACTTGAAAATTGTACTTATTGGGTAATTTAAATTCTGGAATATATGAGCTGTTTTCGGCAATAGTTGTTTTAGCTTGAATGTAAAAAGCTACATCTTTTGCGAAATGTACATCGTTTTTGATTTTTTCTTCAAAAGCATGTGTTTCTAATTCCGACAAATCCTTTACGGCTTTAGAAAAATATGAATCTATATATGTGAGATTTTGCATATTCAGGTTTTTGATGTATTGAAGTTATTTTTTGATGTTATTACCTAGGTAAAATTCTCTTAGTTTGTCTAAACATCTTATTCTTGATGTTTTTGCGACAAACTCATTGTTATATCCCATATTACCAGCTATTTCCTTGTCTGTTTTTCCAACACTCCATTGAGATAGCAATTCTTGACACTTGTCTCCTAATTTTGAAAGCATTTTTGTTAGTAGTAAAGAATCGTCTTCCGCTATTAGTTTAGAAACTATTCCTTTGGCATCGTCTGGTAGCTCGTCTAAATGCTTGTAAGTAATTGGCGAATCGTTTTCTCTTATCTTTATTGTATTAGTAGCGTTTTTTCTTATTTGGGAAACACATTTGTTGAAAAAAATTCTATAAAGGTAAGTTTTTATGCTCGAGCGTTGTTCAAAACGCCCTGTGTCTATGTTTTCTATCAATGAAATTATAGATTCTGAGTACAAGCTGAAACAGTCTTCTTTGGATATTTGATGTTTGAAACTAGCGTCTTTTATGAAGTATTGATATTTTTGGTAAAGCGAGTTTTCTGCTCTTTTTCGGTCTACTCCTCCTTTTTTGATATTGTCGATGATAGATTCATCTGATTTTTCTTTAAAAAATAACATTCAATTGTGATGATTTTATTTATAATGTGTAAATCTGTATATCTATTTTTTTATCCTGAGTTTTTTATTTAGTCTTTTTCAAAGATAATCAATTTTGGGCTTTAGAAGTGTATAGAAGGCTTTTATTCAATGAATTAATTTTCTTTTCGGTATAAGATTATTTGACTTAAATAATTTGTGGTCATTTGCTATGTTGTTTTTTATTTTTCATTTCTGCTATATGTGCATTTTGTGAATAGCTGCCCATGATTTAAGGGATAATTGTTCAATATTTTGATGGCTTGAACTGTTTTTTTCTTTGTTTAGGGCTTATTGAGGGCTTTTTTTTATTTTTTTCTTGAAATGAGTATTTTTTTTTGATTTATTGTTTCCTTTTTGTTTTGACTTGCGACTAATCGAATTGTTAAGGGTTTTGTTTGAAATCGTGGTTTTATAAATAGATATAATACTCGATTCTAAAATGTGTTTCTTTGTTTTTTATATTAAATAGAAAAAACAAATTTGTTAGCACTCTGATATTTGATTCATCCCTAATTTAAATATAAAGATTAAGTTTTGTGTTTTTATTCGCTATTACTTATTCTTGATAAAATCTTTCAGTCCGCCAATTGATGGGTTTACGTTTTTGATACATGGCAATCTCATGCCATGGGTTTAACCGCCATTTCAACCAAAAAAGAGCATTGTGTAATATACGCAATGCTCTTTTTCGTTTGTCTATATTTTTTGTTCAGCACATGGCTCCAATTGTTTGATTTAGGATATAAAAACTTTCTTTAGTTTTGAAAAATTTTGCTAATCTTTTAATCAATAGATATTCTTTTTACAGCTCCATCGTTTCCTTGTATCACATTTACAAACACGGTTCCAATGGTACTTTCGGGTAGTAATAACACATCATTGTATTCGCCCTCGTGTTCTACAATTCTTTTAGTTGCTATTTCTTTGCCAGCCAGATTTGTGACTATAATATAAACATCTGAACTTAGTACAGCTTTGAAGCTTATTTTTATTTGATTTTTAGTGTTTTCTGCAATCGAAACATTCAATTTTTTTATAGTGCTAGATTCTCCTTCTGTGCTTATTGTAATGGTTTCTTTACTACTGCTTACTGTTTCTTTAAGGCTAGTTGTTTCTTTTGTTTTCGAATCTGTTTCTAGTTTTTCTTTTACCGCTATAAAATTTTCTAATGTTTTATTTTTGTCGATTTCTGCATTGTATTTTTTTAGCAAATCTTCATTTAGCTCTGGTATTCCTTTGGCTAGCTCAAACATGTTTACACCGGTTATTCTTTGTTCGGCTACGTTTATTTCTCTGTAAATTTCTTGAGAACCTATAGAAATATGAACTTTTAGTTTAATGTTTTTGCCATCAGGGTCTGCATAGGCAGTTAGATTGTCTACTTGATTGTTTGCAAGTTGAATTTTTAGTTGATTGTTACTACTCGAGATGGGTTTGCTGTTGCTAGTCCAAATAGAATCGGTAAGTTTTTGTACAAATTTTTCTTTTTCCTCTTCTGTCATTCCCTTTGTGGAGTAGTTTTGTTGGAACGACTGTTTTACATCATCTGTTATTTTTTCGATATTTACAGATACAAAATTGTCTTGGTCGAGTAAGTTTTTATTGGTTTTTTTTTGGCTAAAGCCAAGAGAACAAATCGCCATAGAGGCTACGTAAAGCACTATTCTAATCATGATTGTTTTGATTTTTAATAATGTGTGAAACTATTTGTTTTAAATTTTTTTGTAGAAAAAATCATTATCCTAGTGACGATATTTAAGATACTATTTCTTCAAATTGTAAAGATTGCAACATTAATTAACCACTATTTTTTTTATTATGCAAACATAATGCCTATTTTTTTAATAAAGTTAAAGAATGTTAAAAGAACAGTGTGTTCTGTTGTTTTGAAAACATTCGACTTATTTTTGTAAAAAAGTAACAGTTTTTCTTAGTTTTTTTATTTTAATTATTTAAAAAGTAGAGTTTTATGTTTTATGTCGCACAAAAAGATTAAATATATTATAGGTTTAATGGCTTTTGCCTTAATAGGCTTGATAATTTTTCAGTTGTATTTTATCAAATTTACAATAAACACCAAAAATGAGCAGTTTAAGGGAGAAGTATTTGATGCCATGAATCAAGTAGTGCGTAAATTGGAAAAAAAAGAATTATTTTATTTAACCCAGAAAAAAAAGAATATTGAAGAAAAGCAAAATACTATAAATGCTTTGGCTAAAAGCAAAAAATATATTTTAAACAAACCTATAGCTTCTACTAAAAAGAAACGTATTCGTTCAAAAACATCTGAAGAAAACAAGCTCGCTTTTAATCCTGAGTATAGTGTCAAGATGCCTCAAACAGTAGTTCCGTCAGATATTTTGATCCAAAGACGTGTAGAGATTTTGCCCAATGGTGAGGTGCTAGCAACAGAAGAGTATTCAATGGATATGAATTTGGAAGACCTTGAAAGGCAAATAGCAGCGTCTAACCAAATGGGAGAAATGTTTGGGGATTTATACAATAATAAAGAAACGATAAGTTTAAATGACCAACCAATACAAGCCAAAACCAACAAAAAAAATAGAATCAAAAAGTCAAAGCCCAATATCAAAGTTGAAATAGCAAAACCGATAGACGATAAACGACAATTGGTTCAAGAGGTATTCAATGATATGTATTTTGGAAAGAAAAATATTTTTGATCGGCTTAGTTATGCTTTATTAGATTCTTTGTTACATGCAGAGTTTAAACTAAGAAACATAAGTATTCCTTTTGAGTTTGGAGTGAAAACAGATAATAAAAATAATATTTTACATTTTGCTTCTTCTATAGATTTCAAGAAAAATAGTAACAATTACTCAAACGATACTTACGAAGCGGCCTTGTTTCCTAACGACATGGGAACAGATAGCAATGTGCTGAAAATATACTTTCCCAATCAAAATCAGTATATTATGCGGTATATGTGGGAAACCTACCTGAGTTCATTTGTATTGATAATGGTAATTTTAGGGTGTTTTTATGCAGCTGTCATGGCAATATTGAAACAAAAGAAAAATGCAGATATCAAAAATGATTTTATCAATAATATGACCCACGAGTTTCGTACACCTATATCTACCATTTCTTTGGCAACACAAATGTTGGGCGAAATAAATAATACTTCTAATGCTTCGGCTTTTCAGCGCTATTTGGGGATTATAAAAGATGAAAACACAAGGCTTAGTAATCAGGTAGAAAAAGTGCTACAAACAGCACAAATGGATAAAGGTGGGCAAGCTATGAATTTTGAAAATATCGACATACATCAGGTAATTCAAAACGTTATCGTAAATATAAGTCCGCAAATAGACTTGCGAGAAGGTGAAATAAAAATGCAGTTAGCAGCTACCAATCACAATATATTGGCAGACGAAGTACACATTACCAATGTGATTTTTAATTTATTAGATAATGCCATCAAGTATTCAACAGACAAACCAGTAATACACTTGTCGACACAAAGCTATAAAAATCAACTATTTGTTACTATCAAAGACAATGGAATAGGTATGACCAAGGAGTCAATAAAAAATATTTTTGATAAATTTTACAGAGTACCTACAGGAAACGTACACAATGTAAAAGGTTTTGGCTTGGGGCTTAGCTATGTAAAAAAAATAGTTACTATGCACAATGGTAATATTTCGGTGAAAAGTAAACTCAATGAAGGAAGTGAGTTTGAAATAACGCTACCTTTGAATCAGCATTCTTGAAATTTGAATAGGTCGATTTGCAACAAAATAATCCTTTAAGAAATTAGACTTTACCATTAATATAACAAAATGAAAAAAATACTACTAGCAGAAGACGATGCCAATCTAGGTTTGCTTTTGCAAGAATACCTTAGTATGAAAGGTTTCGAAACTACCTTGGCAAAAGATGGCGATGATGCCCTAAATAAATACTTAGAAACAAGCTTTGATTTGTGTATTTTTGATGTAATGATGCCCAAAAAAGATGGCTTCACTTTGGCAAAAGAAGTACGAATGGCCGACAACAATACACCCATTATTTTTCTTACCGCAAAAGCTATGAAAGAAGATATTTTGTTGGCTTTTAAATTAGGAGCAGATGATTATATGACTAAACCATTTTTGATGGAAGAATTATTGGCACGAGTTAGTGCAGTTTTGAGAAGGTCGCAAGCAGAATCAACAATAGAAAAAGAAACAAGCATTTTTACAATCAAAGATTTTATTTTCGATTCTTCTAAACAAACACTTGAATTAAATGGAATAGTTGCTAAAATGACCTCTAAAGAAGCTGGTTTGTTGAAATTACTTTGTGAAAATTTAAACCAAACAGTAACAAGAAGTTACGCACTCAAAAAAGTATGGGGAGACGACACTTATTTCAATGCCCGAAGTATGGATGTTTACATAACCAAACTAAGGAAATATTTGAAAGAAGACCCACAAGTACAATTAGTAAATCTGCATGGAGAAGGATTTAAATTGCTAGTTTAAAATAATGCTAAATTTTCCTAAACTAGGCATTTTTTATGAATCGATTTTAATTTTGACTATCTTTGAAAAAAAACTAAAAACTAAATACTTATGTACGAAATATTAAAAGCCATACATTCATACACCCGCTGGGCTGTTATTATCTTAGCAATAGTAGTTCTAGCAAAAGCTGTTCAGGGCATCACTCAAAAAAAAGCATTTACAGAATCTGATCGCAAAGCAGGATTGTTTTTTATGATCATCTGCCACATTCAATTGACCATTGGTATGGTATTATATTTTCATTATAGTCCATTAGGTCTTCAAGCTTTCGGTTTAGGTATGAAAGAAGTAATGAAAACCGCAGTATACAGAAAAATTGCCGTTGAGCACATCACAGGAATGATAATAGCCCTTGTGCTGATTACTATGGGTTACAGTAAAAACAAGCGTTCTACCATAGATACACAAAGGCACAAAAATGCATTGACCTTTTACGGAATAGGTTTGTTACTCATCATAGCTACCATTCCTTGGGATAGATTGTTTTAGCATAAAATTTTATTAAATCCAAAAGTGAAACTATATAAGCTTTCACTTTTTTTTTGTTTTAACCAAAAGTTTTAGCATTTTAACCCAAAATTAAAACCCAATTCAAAAAAAAGACATAAAATGATCTTTTAGAATGTCATAAAAATTTCAGAAAACAATAACAATCAAACAAATAATAATGAATAAATGTATATTTCTAGACAGAGATGGTGTGCTTAATGTAGATAGAGTAGACTATGTATACCGAGTAGAAGACATGATTATCATAGACGGCGTAGTGGAAGCGCTAGAGCAGTTCAAAAAAGCAGGTTATTTATTGATAATAATTACCAATCAATCTGGCATAGCCAAAGGTATTTACACCAAAGAGGACGTGATGAAATGTCATGATTTTTTTCAAGAAAAATGTGGACATTTGATAGACAATATCTATTTTTCACCCTATCACGAAAAGTACACATCCGCATCTTTGACTCGAAAGCCAGATTCGCTCATGATAGAAAAAGCCATGGCTAAATACAATATAGACCCAGAGTTGTCGTGGATGGTAGGAGACAATTCACGTGACATGAAAGCCGCACACAAAGCAGGGCTAAAGTCAATTTTTATTACAGGAAATTACGAATATTTAACAGATGACGCTTGTACTACCAGCTTATTAGAAGCAAGCAAGTTGATATTGAATTAAACAAAAAATACGTTTTGAAATGAAAACCGAAGCACTTCAGTTGATGACCACAGAGTCATCGTCGTTATATGATAATCTAGAAAAAATGACGGTCAATCAGCTCTTGGTTTCTATCAACCAAGAAGATAAAACGGTTGCATTTGCAGTAGAGAAATCTATACCCCAAATAGAAGAGTTGGTGACAGCTATAGTGCCAAAAATGCAAAATGGAGGTCGTCTTTTTTATATTGGAGCAGGTACAAGTGGTAGGCTAGGTGTGGTAGACGCATCAGAATGCCCGCCTACATTTGGTGTAGCATTCGAAACAGTAGTTGGTTTGATAGCTGGTGGTGATACAGCTATAAGAAAAGCAGTAGAAAATGCCGAAGACAACGAAGAACAAGCATGGCTAGATCTACAAGCATTTGGTATCAATACAAATGATAGCCTGATAGGTATTGCAGCATCTGGGCGTACTCCATATGTAGTTGGTGGTTTACAAAAAGCCAATGAAATGGGAATAGTAACTGGTGCAATTGTTTGCAACACAGGAAGTAAGCTAGCTACAGTAGCTCAGTACCCGATAGAAGTACCCGTAGGAGCAGAGTTTGTAACGGGTAGCACCAGAATGAAAGCTGGAACTGCTCAAAAAATGGTCTTAAATATGATTTCAACATCTATGATGATACAAATGGGGAAAGTAAAAGGTAACAAAATGGTAGATATGCAATTGACCAATCATAAGCTAGAAGCCAGAGCCAAAAAAATGATAATGGAAGAGCTACAAATTAGTCAAGATGAAGCAGAGTCCCTATTGTCTAAATATGGAAATGTGAGGTCTTCTATAGATAACTACAGGAGCGAGTTGGGTTGAGGCTTAAGATTTAATTGTAATCTTAATCAAGAAGTAAACTGGAGCTTAGATTTGAAATATCTATACTTATTTCTGACAAATCGAGCGAAATTGCTTTGGATTTTATTTGGTAGAGTGTGTTGCTATCAGTATAGTAATTGTAATATTACAAATAAAAAAAATGAGCTACAAAACTATAGCTTTTTGAAAATATCAATGCAATGTTTCAGCAGAATCAGGAGTTAATCGAAATTTAAATGAAAAACCACTTTCTTCAGAATTTTTATCTTTTTTTAACTTTAATATTCTTACCAATAACTGCTTTTACTCAATCTACAGACTTTACCATTCAAGATGTAAAGTTTGAAAGTCAAGGAATTACTCTTGCAGGCTCTATTGTAAAGCCTAAAAATCCATTTGCAGCAATTGTAATTGTTCACGGTTCTGACCCAGTAAAAAGAGAAATGGAGTTTGCAAAACGTCTTGCAAAAGAAGGCATTGCTGTATTTACGTATGACAAACGTGGAGTTGGTGAATCTGGTGGGGTTTACGTTGGTCCGAGTGTTGGTACAAATAATATTGATACCATCAATCTTAATTTGTTGTCTAGCGACGCCAATGAAGCAGTTGACGCATTTCGAAGCTATTTAAAAGATAAAAAAATAAAAATTGGGTTGGTTGGCTTCAGTCAA
>JAGNSI010000124.1 GCA_017988135.1 Pseudarcicella sp. | reverse complement strand
TCAATTTCTTTGTTCAATTTAACCAAAGGGTCTCCCAATTTTGACAACTTTGTAAGTCTAATATCTTGGTCAAAAAAACCGTAATCTCTATGTCTTTTAAAGCGCTTTTCCATACTATAAAAATACTTCGATAAAACTAAGAATAGTTATACTTTTTAGTTTTTAGAAGTTCCCTTTAGAAACATTAGGTGATTTTGGTGAAATTTCAAGTGTAACATTAAAAGAATACAATTATGATAATCAAAACAGAGTAGTTAGTATTGTAAAAACACCGCAACCATTCACTAAAAATGACGGAACAATAATACAAGCTGGCCCATCAAGCATTACCTCTTACGATTACAGCGAAGCAGGTAAAGTAAAAAAATCAACCGATGGTGTTTTGCAATATACGTATATTCTTAGACCAGATGGTTTATGGGACAATCCTTCACTTGATGCAAATGGCTATCATCAGAATCAATATTATGAATATGTAAATGGATCGAATGGTATCGATAAAAATTTAGTAAAAACAACTCCTCCTTTTATTGGTTATCCACTTGACAAAGATTACACTTTTGGAAATGATGTTAATACAATTGGAAATAAAAACCATGGTTTGAGCTTTTTAGGAAAATCAAATTATAACTTACCTACATATAAATATGTAGAAGGAGGAGGTTTAGCATTAATTTATAAATACGAAAATATCGTTGAAAACGACCCATTAACAGGAGGAAAAAGGTTGAAAGAATATAAATTTTACAAAAGTATGGGTGGTATAGCAAGACCCTTTTCAAAAAACATCTATACTTATGTAGAATAAAATATAATAGTCTTTAAAGTTCACAAGAAAACGCTAAGCTAAGTTTAGCGTTTTTTTTGTTTTTAATACATAAAAAAATATAATAATTGTCAAAAAAAACAGAAAACATAGGTTTTGAGAATTTTATGGGTATTTTTGCAAAACAGACTAAAATTTAACGTAAGAAACAACAGATGAACTGTCAATTAGCTATTGTAATGCCTGCCTACAACGAACAAGAATGTATGGCCGATGTGGTAAAAATATGGCATGATTTATTAGATAAGCACTTCCCTACTCAGAAAACCAACCTGATTGTAGTAAATGACGGCTCTAAAGACAATACTGGTAAAATATTGGACGAATTGGCGAAGCAATTTCCAAAATTGGTAGTTGTTCATAAAACCAATGGTGGTCACGGCAAAGCTGTAGTACATGCCTACCTAAAAGCCATAGAAATGAAAGCCGAATATGTTTTTCAAACTGATTCTGATGATCAATTTATACCTGAAGATTTTGCCAAACTTTGGGATAAAAAACATGAGTCAGATTTTATATTGGGTTATAGACTGATAAGACACGATGCTACATTTAGGCTTTTTGTAACACGTGTACTTAGACTTAGTATGTGGGCTATTTATGGCACATATATCAAAGATTCAAATATTCCTTTCAGACTTATAAAAGGTAACTTTCTCGAAAAGCTTATCCAACAATTGCCAAATCCTGTGCCATTTGCACCCAATATATTTTTGTCGATAATGGCAAAAAAATCTGGTCAAAATATTTTCGAAATCCCCATTACACACAAAGAAAGAGCAACAGGAGAAGTTTCTATCCAAAAAATGAAATTACTAAAAGTATGTTGGCAAAGTTTTGTAGAACTGTGGAATTTCAGAGTGGAGCTCAACAACAAAATAAAAAATCTTAAAGTTTAAAAGAGTATTTTCTCATAATAAACTCGATCTGAAGATATAAAAACAAACGAAATCAACCATGAATTATAAATATGTGATAATTGGCTCTGGACCTACAGGATTGGGTGCCGCTTACCGATTAAAAGAATTAGGAATCACCGATTTTATTATACTTGAAAAAGAAAGTTATGTAGGTGGTTTGGCAAGTAGCTTTGTAGATGATAAAGGATTCACTTGGGATATTGGCGGGCACGTGCAATTTTCGCATTACAAATATTTCGACGACCTAATGATAAAAGCCTTAGGAACAGAAGGTTGGCTTACCCATCAAAGAGAATCGTGGGTATGGATAAAACAAACTTTTGTACCCTACCCTTTCCAGAACAATATCAAGTATCTTCCCAAAAACAGCATGTGGAAATGTCTTGAAGGTATCATAGATTTATACAAAAATCCTATCTCAGGCAAACCAGCCAACTTTAAAGAATGGATTTTAGCTACCTTTGGAAAAGGCTTGGCAGACGTTTTTATGATTCCTTACAACTTTAAAGTATGGGCATATCCAGCTGAACAAATGTCATACAATTGGGTAGGCGAACGTGTAGCCGTAACAGACCTTAAAAGAGTTACAGAAAACATATTGTACGATAAAGATGATTTTTCTTGGGGACCAAACAATACCTTTCAGTTTCCTAAAAAAGGTGGTACAGGTGCTATTTGGAAAGCAGTTGGAGAGTTGGTAGGGCATGAATACATCAAATTCAATGCTCCAGTAAAAAGCATTCATGCTAAAGACAAAAAAATCACTTTAAATGATGGCGAAACTATACAATACCAATATCTATTGAATACCATGCCTTTAGATATTTTTGCTCATAAAATCGCCGATATTGACCCCGAAACGGTAAAACAAACCGAAGGACTTAAACATTCAACTTCACATATTATTGGTATTGGACTGAAAGGCAAACCCAAAGCTTCACTGGCTACAAAATGTTGGATGTATTTTCCAGAAGACAATAGTCCTTATTATAGAATTACTGTATTCTCAAATTACAGCCCTTACAACGTACCTGATATCAATACCCAATGGTCGTTGATGGCAGAAGTGAGCGAATCTCCTTACAAAAAGGTTAATACAGAAACAATGGTTGCAGACACCATAAAAGCACTTTTGGAGGATGAATTAATAGAAAACGAAGAGCAAATCATTTCAAAATTTACTTTTTCGGCTGGCTATGGATACCCAACTCCGTCTGTAGAAAGAGACGAAATCCTAAAAAATGTATTGCCCGTTTTAGAAAAGCAAGACATCTACTCAAGAGGAAGATTTGGTGCTTGGAAATACGAAGTAGCAAACCAAGATCACGCCATGATGCAAGGGGTAGAATGGGCAAACAAAATGATACTCAATGTACCTGAGCTTACTTTACATTTCCCAGAAACAGCCAACGCCATGTGGGGGAAAAAAGGCTAAGATTAGGTATTGATTCTACATAAAATGAATTTTTCTTTAAAAAAATATTTGCTCGCATTTGGTATTTTCACAATACTAGTGTCGGGCTATATTTTTTTTACAAAACGCCAACAAAACAATTTATTTTGTAAAGACCTGATTCCAGATTCGAGTATTTTATTAATCGAAGAAAAAAACCACTTTGCCCCCAAAAACCTTAGCAGTATATTTTGCAATCCGATTCTAAGCAAAACTTTCGAACAAATAGTATTACTTTCTAAAACAGCCATTCCTAAAGAAACTATCAAACTTTTTTTGAAAGACAAAAAAGTGTATCACAGCCTTATGATGTTGTCTAAGAATGATGTTGCTTGTGTAAGCTACGTTCAATACCAAGAAAATGAAGACTTCATCCAAGAACTTTCAAAGCTAGAAAACAAAGAAAATGGTATTAAAAGCTTTAAAAGAGCCACAATGGGCGTAACTATTACTGATATTTTAGACAATAATTTAAAGCCAATATTTAGTTTCATAAAAATAGACAACATATTGATATTCAGTGAAACAAGCCTTTTGATAGAAGACATAATTTTAAATAAAACAAACAACAGTTGGGCAAATTCTATTGTATTAGAAAATAATTCAAACAGCGAATATTCAGTTTTTTTCAATCATAATGCAGCTTTAACAACAGCTAATGACGTTTTTCAAAATAGCATTAATAATCAATCAATACTAGATCTACTTTTGCCTGAATCAACAAGTTTAGCTGATGAAGAAAATTCAGGAAAACTCGATACAAAATCTAACGCCAATTTTGTAGAATTGTTTGAAGGGCAAACCAACAATCCCATTGAGTGCTTCGACAAAATACCTGTTCAATGCAATTACTTTTTACACTTTAGTTTTAGTGATTTTGAAAAAATTGCCCCAAAAATTCAGAATAAAAAATCTATAAAAGAGCATAAAAAACTATTAGAAATATTAGAAAACGAATCATTTTACCAAAATATTGGCAATGAAATAGCTTTGATTGGGCTAGGTTCTTTGGATGATAATACTGTAAAATCAATATTATTAGTAAAAAACAATAAAGACAAAAAAATCAGCCAATTACTTAATAAAACTCGATTTGAAAGCAATAACTTGGCAAATGAAATAGAAAAATTTGGAGATTTTAGCATTAAAAAAATCAACTATAACCAATTTTTAAATATTACTTTTGGAGACATTTTTCATTCTTTTCATAATACTTATATCACAGACATTCAAGGTTATAGCGTTTTTTCTAATGACTTAGAATGTTTACATAAATACCTTATTAGTGTATCAAACAAAGACGTTTGGAGCAATCATTCTGGTAAAATAGAGCAAATCAAAAACCTAAAATCGGCAAATTTAACCTATATTTTTCAAGGAAATCATGGCTGGAGTAACATGATTAACTTGCTAAAACCCGACTGGCAAAACAAAACTGACCAAGCTCTTTCTGTTACCAAAAACACCACTTGGATTTATCAAAATGGCGTAGAAAATAATATTAATAAAGGCTATATTTTACCAGTATTACCTTCTGGCGAAAGACAAAAAAGCACTAATAATTTCAATCAAACTAAACTATTTATTGCTAAAGACACTATATCTGGCAGACAAATTATTTGTGATGACATGAAGATTTATCAAAACAAAAAAAATCAACTTGTTTTGATAAAAAATGATAAAACTTTATCAAGAGTAAAACTAAATGACAAATTAATGTCTGATTTGAATTTTTTATCAAAAAATGACTCCAAAAATTTAATAGGTTTTACGTCGAAAAGTCTTGTATTAATAGACATAAATAACAAACAACTGAAATGTTTAGAAATAAAAACAAGCCAATCTTCTCGATTTAAAAAATTCAGTTTGCTCGATAATTCAACTAGCAAAACGAGCATTGTAAATCCTTTTGGTGAAATGATAGTGGTTGACAAACCATCTAAAACGATTAAAGAAAACAAAATAGCAAAAAACATTATTAACATTTCATCAGAACAAATAAATATTAATGGCAAAAAATATACGCCTATTATTTCTAAAAATGGCACTTTAGACTTGATAATTAATGAAAATATAGCCTTTCAAAACTTTCCAATTACTTTGAAAGGTACTTTCGAAAGTCCTTTGGTGATAGATAATAAAGGTGATATTTTTTCACTTAAAGCACTATCTAGTTCAGGCATATTGTACACTATAAGTCTTACAGGGAAAATTCAAGAACAAAAGCAACTAACCCGACAAAAGACAGAAGATAAATTCAGCATATTGAAATCTCCAAACGGCAATGATTGGGTGATAAACAGGCAAAACGATTATACTATTTCTATTATCAATCCTAAAGAAAAAGAATTTTGTATTATCAACGATTTAAAAGAAAAATACAAGAAAATAGCCTATTATGATCTAGGTAATTCTACTAAAATATTGGTAGTACAGGTAAAAAATTATTACTTTTTTTACACACTAAATGGTAGTATTATTGGCATAGAAGGTCTAAAGTCAGACTTTCAGCCTACACTTCAATTAGACGAAAAGAAACGACTATTGAAAGTATTTACACAAAGTAAAAATGACCTCATGGAGTGGTCAATAAAATTGAGTTCCAATGCTATTTAATTCTATTCATTTTATACTTTTTTTTATAATTGTCACCTTAGGTTATTTTTCATTGGGCTGGGCAGGGCGTTGGCGATTACTATTGCTGGCGAGTTGTTTTTTTTATATGGTTTTCAAGCCAGCCTATATTTTGATACTCTTTGCAACTATTGTAATAGACTATTATGCAGGTATTTATATTGAAAAATCTAACAGCCAATACAAGAAAAAAATACTAATTATCAGCCTATTGTCTAATATTGGTATTTTAGCAATATTTAAGTATTATGGGTTTATAAACGCTAATTTAACTTCTGTTTTAGCACATTTACACATTCATAATTCCATTCCGTCTTTGAATGAATTGTTTCCAAGCCTCAGATTGGAAGATGTTCTACCTATTGGATTGTCATTTCATACCTTTCAAGCCATGTCGTATACTATAGAAGTTTATAGAGGCAAACAAAAAGCGGAGCGGCATTTTGGAATATATTCGTTGTATGTGATGTTTTATCCACAGTTGGTGGCTGGTCCTATAGAGCGTCCTCAAAATATTTTGCATCAATTTCATGAGTTTAAAGCTTACAATTTCGATAACATAAAAAGTGGTTTAGTGCAAATGGCTTGGGGACTTTTCAAAAAAGTTGCAATAGCCGACAGGCTTGCCATTTGGGTTGATTACGGATTCCAAAACAATGCTCAAACTGGTAGTCAAACCGTATTAATGGCTGTTTTCTTTTACGCCTTTCAGATTTATTGCGATTTTTCGGGGTATTCGGATATGGCAATAGGTGCAGCAAGGGTAATGGGTTACGACTTGATGGAAAACTTTCGAACACCTTATCTGGCAACTTCGATCGCTGATTTTTGGAGACGTTGGCACATTTCATTATCCACTTGGTTTCGTGACTATTTATATATTTCGTTGGGCGGAAACAAAGTATCTGTGTTTAGAAAAAACTTAAATCTGATGATCGTTTTCATGGTTTCAGGGCTTTGGCATGGTGCAAGCTGGAACTTTGTAATTTGGGGTTTTTTGCATGGTTTTTACTTGCTTTTAAGCAATCTTAAAAATAACTATTTCAAAGCTGAAGAGAAACCTTCCAATTTTGTAACAAATATATTTACTGGATTATTTACATTTGTGGTAGTCATGTTTACTTGGGTGTTTTTCAGAGCAAATGGACTAAACAATGCACTGAATATTTTTAAGAAATTGATTAACTGGCAATATATTTTACCAACAAATTCTCCTTTAAATTCACTAGAAATAGTCTTTTGTTTTGTTTTGATTCTGACTTTAATGCTCAAAGAAAAGTACTATTTCAACATATCAACAAAGTCTAATTTTAAGTTTTACACCATATTAATAAGTTTATTAACTTTAAGCTACTTTTTCGGTGTTTTCGAAAACCAACAATTTATTTATTTCCAATTTTAAAATGTTAAAACTCTTAAAATATACTGTTTTAGGATTAGCCATATTCACTTGGTTATTAGCTTATTCGCCTTTTTTATTC
>JAGNSI010000022.1 GCA_017988135.1 Pseudarcicella sp. | reverse complement strand
GATGCAATCAGTTTTAATTCTGATGGTTTTTTTAATAATCAGTTTATTGGTAGTTGGACAAGTTATAAAACAAATACTTCAAAAAAATGTAATTGGGGAGACTACAGAATCCCAGAATCTGGAAATCTTGACGTTGGAGCAGGAGAATTTAGTGTGGATGAGAAATATTTAAAAAATGGTTGGAAAAATTATTCTCAAGCATTTATGGATTAGAAAAAGAAAGGAAAAAAGAAAATGAACAATGGTGGAAATAAACAAAAGGAGAATTTAAAATATGATATAACATTGACTCCAATTGTTAAATCATTAAAGGGCACTTTTAAAACACAAGATAAAATCAATTATAAAAAAGAAAAAGCCATTAGGTTATCGGTAAAATACTTATAAACTGTGGTAAAAATCTTAATCTCAATGTGATTTTTAAGGATGAATATTTGCGTTTAAAAACGCAAATATTCATCCTTTTTATTTATCTTTTCACCAACAAAACCACATTTTCTACATGATGTGTTTGTGGAAACATATCTACAGGTTGCACCTCTACAACTTTGTATTTGATGTCTAATAATGCTAAATCTCTCGCCTGAGTAGCAGGGTTACAACTTACATAAACTATCTTTTCTGGGGCAGCTTCTAATAATGTATTAATAACAGGTTCGTCCATTCCTGCTCTTGGAGGATCGGTAATTACCACATCGGGTTTGCCATGTAAGTCTACAAAACTTTTGTCTAAAAGCTTGCGCATATCTCCAGCATAAAACTCGGTATTGTTTATATTATTGATTTGAGAGTTTATTTTAGCATCTTCAATAGCCGCCTCAATGTACTCTAAACCAATTACTTTTTTGGCTTTTTTTGCAACAAAATTCGCAATAGTTCCAGTACCTGTGTATAAATCATAAACCAGTTCGTTGCCCTTTAAATCGGCCAAATCTCTTGTTATTTTATACAACTCATAAGCCTGATTGCCATTGGTTTGGTAAAAAGATTTCGGACCAACTCTGAAAGTCAAATCTTCCATTTTTTCATTTATATAGGGCAAACCTTTTACATTTATGATATCAAGATCAAAAAAAGTATCGTTTCCTTTTGTGTTTATTACATAGTTGAGAGAAGTGATTTCTGGAAAATTTTCATCTAAAAACGCCATCATTTTATCTACTTCTTCCCTCTCGCAATAAGCAAACTGAACATTAACCATTATATCGCCCGAATTTGCCGTTCTGATTACTAGATTGCGTAAAGCTCCTTCTTGCTGACGTATTTGTTCATAAAAACTGATATTATTTTTTATTGCAAAATCTTTTACCGCCAGTCTAATTTTATTGGAAGGATCGGGTTGTAAAAAACAATGTTTTACGTCTAATATTTTATCAAAACGTTTGGGAACATGAAAGCCTAAAGCTGTTTTTGAACGCTCCTGCCCATTTTTTATTTGCTCTTCAGTAAGCCATTCGTTTTGCGAAAAGGTAAATTCTAACTTATTTCTATAATAAAAAGTTTCGGCAGAAGGAAAAATGGGTTTTATTTCGGGTAAATCCACTTTAGCTATTCGTTCTAAATGGTCGGCAACTTGTTTTGCTTTGAAAACAAGCTGTTGTTGGTAATCTATATGCTGCCACTTACAGCCACCACATACACCAAAATGCTCGCAAATAGGCTGTGTACGAAAAGGAGAAGTGGGTTTAATATTAATTGCTGTCGCTTCTTTATATGATTTTTTAGATTTAAAAATCCTTAAATCTGCATAATCGCCTGGTGCAACAGGGCCATCTATAAAAATCACTTCGTCGTTTACTTTAGAAATACATTTAGCCTCCGAAGCAAAATCATTTATCAAAATATTCTCTAAAACTGGGTATATTTTTTTCTTTCCATTTCTCATACACAAATTTACTAGCTAATTTTTATCTTCCAATTTATTCTAAAAAATTATAAACTAGTTGATATTTTTTAGGTCATAAAAGCTTGGCATTTGGTATTTTTACATTCAGGAAGTAAAATCAATATTTTTGGGATTAGTTAAAAAAAGTTTTTGGAAAACGAATAGCATCATAAAGCTTTTATATTTTAAAATTAAAATGAAAGACAAAATAGTAATTATTACAGGTGCATCCTCAGGGATTGGTCAAGCATTGGCATTTGCATTTGGTGGCGATGGGGCAAAAATAGTACTTACGGGTCGTAAATTAGAACCATTATTAGCAACCAGTAAAGAGTTATCAGCAAAAGGCATAGAAAATCTTCCTATCGTAGCCGATGTAAGCCTCATTGAAGATAACGAGCGAATGGTGAAAGAAACCATTGCCAAATTTGGAAAAATAGATGTACTTATAAACAATGCTGGTATTAGCATGCGAGGTATGTTTGATGAGCTTGACTTATCGGTTATCTCCAAGGTAATGGATATAAATTTTTATGGCACTGTATATGCCACCAAATTTGCTTTACCGTATATCAAACAAACCAAAGGGTCAATAATAGGAATTTCGTCTATAGCGGGTTTTAGAGGTTTGCCAGTACGTACAGGTTATTCTGCTTCAAAATTTGCTATGAATGGGTTTTTAGAGGCTTTACGTACAGAATTATTGCACACTGGTGTACATGTGCTAACGGCATGCCCAGGCTTTACTGCTTCAAACATACGTTTTGCGGCTTTAGAAAAAGACGGTCAAGTAGGTGGAGACACTGTAAGAGACGAAGGTAAAATGATGACTTCAGAAGAAGTAGCACAAAGAATCTTGATTGCCACTAAAGCACGAAAAAGAGAACTTATCATGACTTTTCAAGGAAAGCTAACCGTTTTTATGAACAAATGGCTAGGTAAAATCACAGATAAGTTGGTTTATAATGCACTAGCTAAAGAAAAGAATTCGCCACTGAAAAGGTAGAAAGATTTAATAATAAAAAAAAAGCTTCGAATGATTTTACATTCGAAGCTTTTTTTTGTTGTGATTAAAGAAAAAAAAAGAGAAAATCTTCATTAGATTTTCTCTTGTGATCCCGCTGGGATTCGAACCCAGGACCCATACATTAAAAGTGTATTGCTCTACCAACTGAGCTACGGAATCATAGACCTAAGTCTTATATAATAAAATGTGCAATCTTGCACGAAAGGAGTTTTGTCACTGACAAACCTCGTGATCCCGCTGGGATTCGAACCCAGGACCCATACATTAAAAGTGTATTGCTCTACCAACTGAGCTACGGAATCTGCATTTTTAAAGAATTTTTACTAAATTTGTTTCAGATATTAATTCCTTATTGCGGTGCAAAACTATGAATTTTACTACATTTATGCAAACGTTATTGACAAAAAAAATCAATTATTTATTTATTTATTTTCTAACATTCGCTCAACTTGCTAATTCTCAATCCAATGAATCATTATTATTTAAAGCAGATTCTGCATTAAAAATCAAAAATTATGCTCTTGCAAACAAATTATATGAGAAAATTTTAAAAAATACAGATACGAAATCAGAATCGTTGATACATAAATTAGCCTTGTGTAATCATAAAATTTCTAATAATTTGGGAGAGTTGTATTATTTATCATGTGCATTTAAAAATTTTCCGAACGAAAAATTAATAGAAAAGTCAAATAAATTGGCTTCTGAAATAAAAGTTCAAGGTTATGAATTGAATGATTTTAATTTTATTTTACTTTTATTAAAAAAATATAATATTTATATCATCAGCTTTTTGCTGATAATAAGTATTTATATCACCATAGTTTTGATAATGAAAGTTTATAAAAAAGAATATATCAGCCAACAGCAAAAAAATCTTTCTTTAGTCTTGATTTTAACTATTGGTATTATGATTAATGCAAACAAGCTTTTCAAAGACGTAATTGTCAAGAAAAATAATGTAATTCTTCGCTCTGAGCCTTCCGCAGCTGCAAATGAACTGTTGTACATCAATCAATCAAATAAATTCAATGTATGGGGAGGAAACGATATTTGGTTGCGTATTTTTATTAAAAACAAGTTTTGGTATATCAAAGAAAGTGACGTTTTGTATGTGCAGTAATCTCAATGCAAAATCATAAATACCAATTCCCTCAAAGTATCTGAATCATTGTTGATGCCTTCGATGCCTTTTGAACGCCTATCTGCTACACCAATTTGATGGATAATCTGACAAACTTTATTGAGCGAATAGTTTCTTGCTGTTAAGTTATAATCTTTCACAAAATAAGGATTTACACCCAAAACCATAGCCAAATTTCTTTCAGATTTATCTGAAGTAGCATGCAACAAAAGCACTTTGCTGAAATAATTGTATAATAAAATAATCAATTGTGGGAGAGGATTATCTTTGGGATTTGATGCAAAATAATTAATAATTTTGTTAGCCTTCAACACATCTTTGGTAGATAAAGCCTTTTGTAGCTCAAATGCATTATATTCTTTACTTATACCAACATATTTTTCAACTGCTTCTGCATTGAGTTCTTCGTTAGCTTTAAGATTTAGTATTATTTTGTCAATTTCATGGCTTATTCTTGTCAAGTCGCTACCTACGTATTCCACCAACATTTGTGATGCTTTGGGGCTTATTTTCACATTTTTTTCGTGACAATAGGTTACAATCCAGTCTGGAATTTTGTTTTCATACATTTTTTTTGACGAAGCCGCTATTCCATTACTATCAAAAGCCTTAAACCAACTCAGATTTTCTTTAATATTTTCTTTAAAAACTAATACCAAAATAGTACTTGGCATAGGATTTTTTAGGTACTCCTCCAATATTTTTTGCATATCCTTTTTGTCTATGTCTTGAATATTTTCAGCGTCTTTTACCATAATCAATTGCCTATCTGCCATCATCGGGTATCTTCTTACGTGTGCAATCAAAGCTGGCACGCTTAAGTCTTTACCCCAAAAAACAAATTGATTGAAACTTTGGTCTTGAACAGGCAAAGCATTTTTTTCAATGTATTCGGCTAATGAATCTATATAAAATGGTTCGTCGCCATATAATAAATATTGGGTTTCAAACTCATTTTTTTTTAACTTTTTCAGTAATTCTGGAGCAGATATTGGCATTTTTAAAATTAATTTTTGGGTTCAATTTTTTGAATAAAAAGCTGACAATGTTGCTGTAAAAGAGGAAAAAAATCGTCAAATTCTTGCTCATACATTTCATAATCAAGCAATAAATCTTCCACTGCATTTTCTATTCCTGACTCGAATGTAGACTGCCTGGCTATTCCTTTCAAAGCCCAAGTGATATTTTCAAGGTATTGGTAATTGGTAAACCAATCTCTCTGAATCATTGAATTTACCAGTTTTTCGATACCTTCTGGCAATATTTGATGATTCTCTTCAACAAATTTATAGAAGTTTTGAGAAAATTCTAAGAGCGGAATTGAACTATATTCGTCAAATTTTTTCGCCAAAAAATGATCATAAAACATATCTACACAAATGCCCGAAAATTTATGATACTTGGGTTGCAATCGGTGAATACTTTGCTTTACAATACTATTTGTATCTGTAAAAAAATCAATTTCTCTGTGCAAAGCCAAGCCATGTTTTATTTTTTCATCAATATGCTTATTTTTTATTCCATCAAGCGGTCCTTTTACATAATCTCCTATCAAATTACCAATTTTAAGATGAGCGATATCGGCAGACAAAAATATGTGGGCTAAGTAGTTCAAAATATTGTTTTAAAATTAAACAGAATTGTTAAGTTTGTAAATATATTAAAATTAATATCGATTTTCTTTTTTATAAACAACCTTTTTTAGAATATGCAAATTTCAAATGGCAAAGTAGTTTTTTTAACTTACGAATTGACAGTAACTGATCAATATGGTGAAAAAGAAACAATCGAAATCGTCGAAAAAGACGAACCAATGGTTTTTTTAATGGGAATGAGTGGTCTTCCAGAAGCATTTGAGGCAAATATCAATGGCTTGCAGGTTGGCGATAGCTTCGACTTCGAAGTAAGCCCTGATAATGGTTATGGTGAATTTGACCCGACTGCAGTTGTGGAGTTGCCTAAAGAAATTTTTGCAATAGATGGTGAGCTTATCGAGGAAGCACTAGAAGTAGGAAATTTTATTCCTATGAATGACGATCAAGGAAATAGACTTCAAGGAAGGGTAGTAGAAGTAAAAGAAAACATTGTAGTGATGGATTTCAATCATCCTTTAGTTGGCAAGGCTATGCATTTTGTTGGAGAAATCTTACAAGTAAGAGAAGCAACTGCCGACGAAATATCACACGGGCACGTACATGGCGATGGCGGTGTACATCACTGATAATCAATAATATTTGCCGTCAGATTAGTTTTATTCTGATGGCAAATATTTGTACTGTACTACTTCTATTCCAAATTTTCTAAGAAATTCTACACCTTCGTCTTTATCTAAACCTTTATATTGAGCATAAGAATTTAGAAAAAATACTTTCTTGATTTTCATGCTATAAATCAGTCTTGCACACGAAATACAAGGTGAAAGTGTAACATATATAGTAGAACCTTCTACAGAAGCTCCGTTTTTTGAAGCATAAAGTATAGCATTTTGTTCGGCGTGTAATGCCAATGAGCAACTTCCTTTAGAATCTCTTTCGCATCCATGTTCTGGAAATTCTTCATCGCAATTGTGCGTGCCAGCTGGTGGACCATTGTAGCCAATAGAAATAATGCGAGTGTCTTTGGTAAGCACAGCACCTACTTGGGCTTTTATACAATGCGAACGCTTCGATAAATTTACAGCCAAATCCATAAAAATATCATCAAACTCAGGTTTTTTCATTGCTTAAATACAAAAAAATAAAACAAAAAAAGCGTAAACTTATAAAAAGTATACGCTTTTGAATTGTAGCGGGAAGCAGGATCGAACTGCCGACCTTAGGGTTATGAATCCTACGCTCTAACCATCTGAGCTATCCCGCTGAATTGTTTCACAAAATTAAGGTATTATTCTTTTATGTCAAAATTTATCTTTCAAAAAAACTCAAATCATTTTTTAAAGCTTTGAGCATCAGCACCAAATGTATTATATTTTTTTACTATTAATTTTATGATTTCATAATATTTAAATAAAACTTGTTTTTTTAAACTAGATTAATAACTTTGCTGATACAGATTAATGATTTTCTGAAAACTAAAGCAAGAAGATGGCGAAAAATAAATTTATAAAAGAATTTGAACTAAGAGCTTCACCTAAAGTGCTATTTCCTTATCTAAGTACTGCATCAGGCTTACAACAATGGTTTGCCGAAAAAGTTTATATCAAAGATCCACATACGTTTGACTTTGTTTGGGACAAAGAAAGCCACCTAGCCAAAATATCATTAGTAAGGATAAACAAAAGCATAAAGTTTGAGTTTATGACTGCCAAACCCGAAGATAAAGAACATTCAGATTTAGAATTTAAACTAGAAATGAGTGACTTAACTGGCTCAACATATTTGAAAGTAATCGATAATTCACTCAATTTTGACAATAACGAATTGACCGAAATATGGGAAGATTTGATTTATAAACTCAAAGAAATAGTAGGAAACTAAATATTTTTTGTGAGTATCGCACACCAAATAGAACAAAGCCACCGTTTTGTTCTATTTTTGTATTTGGTATTTTGAAAAAAATCATATCATCGATTTGAACCACTTAGCTTTACAATACCAAATAAATATAAAGGATTGAATGAAAAAATTAGATAAATTAATACTTAAAGCTTTTTGGTCTCCATTCGTAATAACCCTTACAGTCGTTATTTTCATCTTCATTATGAGGTTGATTATTATGTACTTTTCAGATTTATTTGGAAAAAATTTAGGTATTGGAATTTACTTCGAATTGTACGGATATTGTAGTTTACAAGTAATCCCAATTGCATTACCCTTAGCTGCTTTACTTTCTTCTTTAATGACATTTGGTAAACTTGGAGAGCATTTTGAACTAACAGCAATAAAAAGTTCTGGCATATCAATGTTCAGAATATTGAGACCCATATTTATTATTTCAATATTACTCACTTTGGCAACTTTTTGGTATTCAAACGTAGTAATGCCTTGGACTAACTTAAGATTTTACAGTTTACTTTACGATATTAAAACTAAAAAAGCATCGCTAAATATCAAACCTGGTATTTTTTATGACGAATTGCCAGGTTACAGCATTAAAGTATCGAAAAAATTTCCTGATAATAAGTCACTGAAAAACGTACTAATCTATGACCACAACAACAACGATGGAAATTCGCATGTTACCATAGCCGACTCTGGGCAAATGTACACAATACACAATAGTCAATACCTTGTATTTGAAATGTTTAATGGATTTGATTACCTAGAAGATCCTGATAAAAATAACGCAAACAATCAAACAGATTTGGTCGTACATCGATTCAAGCGAAGCAAGGTGGTGATGAGCTTGGCATCATTCGAAATGCAAAAAACAGACGATGACCAATATAAGCATCATCAAATAATGAAAAACCTAACTGAATTATCGAAAGACACTGATTCGTTAAGACGATATATAAAAAACGAAGATTCAATGTTTGTCATCAGTACAAAATCTAATTACGCATTCTTATTCAAACAACAACAATCTAAAAATAAGATACTTGTAGGAAAGTGGATAGGAGATGTTATGAAAAAAGGAGACAATACAAAAAGTAGAATTAACGAATATGCTCTAAATCAAGCAACAAATTTATTGGCTTCAATAAATAGCAACTATGAAACCAAAGACGAAAGAAATGAAAATTATTACCGAACATATTTAGAGTGGCATCATAAATTTTCTAGCCCAATAGCAGTATTTGTTATGTTTTTGATTGGTGCTCCTTTAGGTGCTATTATTAAAAAAGGTGGCTTTGGTATGCCAGTTATAGTGGGAATATTATTTTTCATCTTGATGTACATTATGACCAATCAAGGTGATAAATATGCAAAAGAAGGTAGAGCTTTAGTAGAAATAGGCGCTTGGACATCCAATTTGGTGTTGTTGATAATTGGCTTATATTTTCTGTACATAGCCACCAATGACTCACGATTATTTGAGCCTGATATGTATAAAATGAAATTTGAAAAAATCAAAACTACTTTTTTAAATTTTATCAATAAACGTAAAAAAACTATAAATGAATAAATAATCAAATAAAAAATAGCTTATAGCTGTATTTTACTTTGTTTTATCCTGATAAAATAGTAATTTTGCACGTTAATTAAATTTCAAATCATTATAAACTGGTAAAAGATGTACTTATCACCTGAAAAGAAGCAAGAAATTTTCGAAGGAAAAGGAAGAGAAAAGTCCAAAATCGATACTGGTTCTGCCGAATCGCAAATTGCGCTATTTACGTACAGAATCAATCATTTGACTGAGCACTTAAAATTGAACAAAAAAGATTTTAGCACACGTCTAGGATTGTTGAAATTAGTAGGTAAAAGAAGAAGATTGTTGAATTATCTTATCAAAAAAGATATCACTCGTTACAGAGCAATCATTGCCGAACTAGGAATTAGAAAGTAATTGCATTATCAAAAACAGGGAATCTTTGCAAAGATTCCCTGTTTAGATTATCCCCCCAATTATTTTCAATGTTTTAAAATCTTTATTATTTAAGATTTTAAAACGTATGTTTATTTAAACAAACATTGTTTTTACCATTAATTTATGTCATTTAACATAGTTACTAAAAATATTACAATGCCCGATGGAAAAAATATTTCCATAGAAACGGGTAAATTGGCGAAACAAGCTGATGGAGCCATCGTGTTAAGAAGCGGCAACATGATGCTTTTAGCTACGGTTGTATCTAGCAAAGATGCTAAAGAAGGAGTAGATTTTTTACCTTTATCGGTAGATTATCAAGAAAAATTTGCTTCTGCTGGAAGAATACCAGGTGGATTTTTACGCCGTGAAGCAAGACTTTCTGACTATGAAATATTGATAAGCCGTTTGGTAGATAGAGCATTAAGACCTACTTTCCCAAATGACTATCATGCAGATACTCAAGTATTAATAAATTTAATTTCAGCAGATTTAGACGTTCAACCAGATGCATTTGTAGGCTTAGCGGCCGCTGCTGCATTGGCTGTTTCGGATATTCCTTTTAATGGGCCTATTTCTGAAGTTAGAATTATTAAAACCAATGGCAATTACATCGTAAATCCAACAACATCAGAAATAGCAACAGCCGATATGGAACTTATCGTTGCAGCTAATATGAATGATATATTGATGGTAGAAGGTGAGGCCAATGAATGCTCAGAAGCAGATATGCTAGAAGCATTAAAAATTGCTCATGATGCTATAAAAATTCAATGTATAGCTTTAAAAGAACTAGAAACTGAAGTTGGCAAAACAGAAAAAAGAACCTATTGTCACGAAACCCACGACGAAGAACTTAGAAACCAACTTTGGGATACCTATTATAATGACTTTTTGGAGGCTTGTAAATTAGCAAATCCAAGTAAATCAGGTAGAAAAGAGTCCTTTAAAGCTATAGAGGCTAAGTTTTTTGATAATTTACCTGAAGATAGCACAGTAAACAAATCTTTAGCCAAAACATATTTTCATGATATTGAAAAAGAAGCAGCTAGACAATTGGTGCTTCAAAATAGATTCAGATTAGATGGTAGAAAGCTAGATCAAATAAGAAGAATAGACTGTGAAGTAGATTATTTACCATCTCCACATGGTTCTGCGGTGTTTACTAGAGGTGAAACACAATCTTTAACAACAGTAACTTTGGGTACTAAAATGGACGAGCAAATCATCGACCAACCAATGACTCAAGGATATAGCAAATTCATGTTGCACTATAATTTCCCAGGATTTTCTACTGGAGAAGTGAAACCAAATAGAGGAGTAGGAAGAAGAGAAGTTGGGCATGGAAATTTAGCACAAAGAGCACTAAAAAAAGTATTGCCACAAGGAGAAGATAATCCTTATACAATAAGAATAGTTTCGGATATATTGGAGTCTAACGGTTCGTCGTCAATGGCAACTGTATGTGCAGGTACTTTGGCTTTGATGGATGCTGGTATAAAAATAAAAGCACCCGTATCTGGTATTGCAATGGGTTTGATAAGTGATCCTAAAACGGGTAAATACGCAGTACTTTCTGATATTTTGGGAGACGAAGATCATCTAGGTGATATGGACTTTAAAGTAACAGGAACGGCTAATGGTATTACTGCTTGCCAAATGGACATTAAAGTAGACGGGCTTTCATACGAAGTACTTACAGAAGCTTTGAACCAAGCTAAACAAGGTAGATTACACATTTTAAATGAAATGTCTAAAGCAATAACTACTTCTAGAACAGACTTGAAACCACATGCACCTAGAGCTACAGTAATAAAAATATTGAAAGAGCAAATAGGAGCAGTAATTGGACCAGGTGGTAAAGTAGTACAAGACATACAAAAGCAATCTGGAGCTACCGTAACAATTGAAGAAAAAGAAGACGGTGGTTATGTAAGTGTTTTCTCTGCAAATGGACCAGCAATGGACAAAGCAGTAAAAATGATTAAAGGTATTGTTGCAGTTGCTGAAGTAGGTGACGTTTATACAGGAAAAGTAAAAACGATTATGCCATTCGGTGCATTCGTTGAGTTTATGCCTGGTAAAGATGGTCTTTTACATATTTCTGAAATTTCTTGGGAAAGATTAGAAACTATGGACGGAGTTTTGCAAGAAGGTGAAGAAATAACCGTAAAACTGGTAGAAATAGACAAAAAAACAGGTAAGTTTAGACTTTCTAGAAAAGTTTTATTAGAAAAAAAGGCTTAATTATCACTTTATTTAATATTAAAAATATATTTTGGTAAAACATTTAACGAAAAAAAGACATATGTATGTTTTATTTCGTTAAATGTTTATATTTATATAATATATTACCAAAATAGAGTTCACTACAAAAGTATAAATAATAAAAATTACAATAAGTAATTCATATGAGACAACTGAAAATTAGCAAGCAGATTACAAACAGAGAGAGTCAATCTTTGGATAAGTATTTGCAAGAAATAGGTAAAGTTGATTTATTGACTCCAGATGAAGAAGTAATTTTAGCACAAAAAATCAGAGATGGAGATCAATTGGCTCTTGAAAGACTAACAAAAGCTAATTTACGTTTCGTTGTTTCTGTTGCTAAACAATACCAAAATCAAGGTTTGAGCTTGGGAGATTTAATAAATGAAGGTAATTTAGGTTTAATTAAAGCTGCTCAAAGATTTGATGAGACTAGAGGTTTTAAGTTTATTTCTTATGCCGTATGGTGGATTCGTCAATCTATTTTACAAGCATTGGCAGAGCAATCTCGTATTGTTCGTTTGCCTTTGAATAGGGTAGGCTCTCTCAATAAAATATCTAAAACATTTTCTGAACTAGAGCAAAAGTTTGAAAGAGAACCTTCTCCAGAAGAATTGGCTGAAGTACTTGAAATTTCAGCTTCTGAAGTGGTTGATACTTTGAAAATATCAGGTAGACATGTGTCTATGGATGCACCTTTTGTACAAGGAGAAGAAAATTCATTGCTTGATGTACTTGAAAATGATGGAGACGACAAGCCAGATTCTGGTTTGATAAATGAGTCGTTGAGAAGAGAGGTACAACGTGCTTTGTCTACTTTAACGCAACGTGAAGCTGACGTCGTAACGTTATATTTTGGTTTAGATGGTAATCATGCCATGACTTTAGAAGAAATTGGTGAAAAATTTAATCTCACAAGAGAAAGAGTAAGACAAATAAAAGAAAAAGCCATTAGAAGATTAAGACATACTTCAAGAAGTAAAGCACTTAAAACATATTTAGGCTAGATTCTGATTATCAATATTTAATTTAAGACCTCATTTGAGGTCTTTTTTGCGTCTAAAAGCTAAAATAACCATGATACTGCAACACATTGTAGATTTAGTAGAATTGTTGGCAACAAAAGGAGTAAAAAATGCTATTGTTTCACCAGGTTCTAGAAATGCACCACTTACTATAGCACTGGCAAGGCACCCAAATATTGATTCAAAATCTATTTCAGATGAGCGGTCGGCGGGTTTTATCGCATTGGGTATGGCTCAAACTTTAAACCAACCTGTAGTACTCTGCTGTACTTCTGGATCTGCTGTTTATAATTATGCACCAGCTGTTGCTGAAGCTTTTTTTCAAGAAATACCATTAATTATACTTTCTGCTGATAGACCTAAAGAATGGATTCATCAACACGACGGGCAAACTATTTACCAACAAGATATTTTTGGTAAACATGTGAAAAAAAGTTTTTCATTAGGTGCCGATTTTCAGCACAATGATGCTTCTTGGGAAGTAAATAGATTAGTAAATGAAGCTGTAAATACGGCAAACACCTTTCCCAAAGGACCAGTACATATAAATGTACCTTTGCGAGAACCATTTTACCCAGAAAAAAATGAAAATATAGTATTTAAAAAAGTCAGAAATATTGAAATTCTTTCTTCTGAAAAAACACTTTCATTGCACGATGTATCCGCTTTGCATGAAATGATTTTGAAAGGTAAAAAAGTGCTTTTAGCAATTGGGCAACATCACTTGGATAGTGAATTTATAAGTCAAATAAAAGAATTTTCAAATAAATATCAAATCCCGATAGTGGGTGATATTATTTCTAATTTGGGTAATGACTTTATTCATAATCATGATTTTTTTGCTTCAAAATTAACTCCTGAATTTGTTCCTGATATATTGATTACCTATGGTAAATCATTTATTTCTAAATCATTTAAGACTTTTTTAAGAAATAACTATATCGCTACTCATATTCATTTTCAAGAAAATGAACTTCATATAGATACATTTCAGTCTGTTACGCATTTAATTTATGCCAATTTCAAAGCTTTTATTGATTCTAATTCGCAGATTATGAATGATTTAGAAAGAAATAAATTAGAAAGAATTGAATATAAACTCAATTTAGAAAAACTTGATTTACAATGGAACGATAAAAAAAGAATATTTTGGAATGAAGCATTAGCATTTAATGAATTGTCTGTTTTCGAAGTTTTTTTAAATAAAATTCCATCCAATTCCGTACTTCATTTAGCAAATTCTATGACGGTGCGTTATGCCAATCATATTGGGCTTTCAACAGTTGGTCAAATAGAAGTTTTTGCCAATAGAGGTACAAGCGGTATAGATGGATGTGTGAGTAGTGCTGTAGGATGTGCTTTGGCTACTGATAAATTAGTTTTTTTAATTGTAGGTGATGTCGCATTTTTTTATGACAGAAATGCTTTATGGAATAATTATCTACCCAATAATTTACGTATTATACTGTTAAACAATCATGGCGGTGGTATTTTTAGAATGTTGGAAGGCTCAAGTGCTCAACCAGAATTGGAAGAGTTTTTTGAGACAAACCAAACCATGAATGCCAAAAATACAAGTGAAGACGCTGGCTTGAACTATAATTTGGTAAAAAGTATTTCAGATTTCAACAATGTGTTGCCTAGTTTTATTAACTCAAACTCTCCAGCGTCTATAATTGAAATTGAAAGTAGTGCTATAGTAAATACAGAAATTTTTAAGCTTTTTAAAAAAATGTAATACATCAAAAGTTAAATCATTTGTTTAAAGTTTTAACTTTTGCTTTATATTTTTCTAGGTTAATATTATCGCCAATTGATTCATAGTATTCTATAAGATTTTTATAAGCAAACTCATTGTTTTCGTCTAATTGTAAAGATTTATTTATCATTTCTAAACCTAATTTTTCTTTGCCTAAATGAAGTAAAATATTACCGTAATTGTTCATGTATATTGGATTAACAGGTTGATAATCAATAGCTATTTGAGCATATTTTAAAGCTTCTTGGTAAAGTTTTTTTTCAGTTAAAATAAAAGAAAGGTTGTTTGATGCAAAGTCTTCTCGGGGATTTATACTCAATGCTTTTCGAAATTCTTTTTCAGCCAAATTATATTTTTTTTCTATGAAGTATAAATATCCATGATTAGTATATGCTGGAGCATTGTTTGGTTGTAATATTTTTGCTTTTTCGTAAGCTGCTGTAGCTCCTGATAAATCATTGAGCTGTGCTTTGGTATCGCCAATTTTTAGAAATACATAAGATGAATCTTTATAAATTTTTGCTACTTTTTCGTAATCTTTTAAGGCTTCTGAAAAATTTTTGAGCTGAAAATTGATATCTCCACGGTTGAAATAAGCTTCCCAATAGCTATTATCTAGTTCTATAGCTTTATCAATGTCATTTAAGGCTAAGTCAAACTGTTCTGTTTTTTGGTAAGATAAAGCTCTATTGTTAAACGCATCTGCCAATTTTGGGTCTTTTTCTATGGCTTCATTAAACCATTTAATTGCTTCTTCATAATCTTTTCTTTGAAGCTTAAAAGTGCCTTTTTTGAAAAATTGAGCTGCTTCTTTTTTATCTTTTTCGGTGCTACAGGCACACAATATACTGGCAATAAGGATATAAATTAAAAAGTTATATTTTTTCATATTTGTAAAAATTTATTCGAATCGAAATTATAATAGAAAAACTTTATTGGTTATGACTTTATGTGATAACTTATTATTTTTGTAAACTATTTTTAAAATTAACAATAATAATATGAAAGCAGAAATGCTGACCGATAAAGGTCTAATGGTTATCGAATTTTTCGAGCAAGATGCTCCAATTCACGTGAAAAACTTTGTGGATTTATCTAAAAAAGGTTTTTATGACGGCTTGAGCTTTCACCGTGTTATACCTGATTTTGTGATTCAAGGTGGTGACCCAGCTGGCACAGGAGCTGGTGGACCTGGATATTCTATTCCATGCGAGCTTTCGGGCAACAATCAGTACCATGACCGTGGTGTACTTTCTATGGCTCATAGAGGTCCAAATACTGGTGGTTCTCAGTTTTTTATCTGCCATAGTCGCAACAATACTTCACACCTTGACCGTCGCCATACTTGTTTTGGTAAAGTAGTTGATGGTTTGGAAGTGATAGATTTGATTAAAGAAGGAGATCAAATTCAGAAAATTACTATCATAGAAGTAGCTTAAACGTATAAAAAGCTGATTGAATCACAATCAGCTTTTTATTTTAAATAATATCATATGCACTTTATAAGCGAATTGGAAGGATCTTCTCCTAAATTGAAAATTTCATTATATCATTGGAATTCTAAATTTTTTGTAAAATTTGAAACGCCGGATTTAGAACAAGTTTACAAGTTTCCAGAAATGGATATCGATGAAAAAGAACTAAAAAAAGCTATAAACAAAGATTTTATTTCAAAAATCACTAAAAGATTTCATGAAATGTATATGGATATCAATGAAATAATCAATTGATATTCAGCCATTTATTGTATAATTCTTCTTGTTTACTAGTTCTGTTTGGTTTGATTACAAACTCATAAAATTTATTAGTATTTCTTTTAAGTTCTACCTTTAAGTTTTTTTGGATGCCATCTCTAATCAATTTTATTGCAATGGTTTCACCTGGTTTTTTGGTGGCTATGCATTTGGTGGGATCTTCTGTTTTATCATTTATACTGATAATTTCGTCATTTACGTTCAGACCAGACTCGTAGGCTGGCGAATCTTTTGCAATAAATTTTACGATATTTCCTGTAAAAGAAACGCCTAGGTAGGGGCTATTTGAGTTTTCGTTTACATTGTTTAGTTCTAAACCTACCACATCAAAGGCAGCATTATAATCAATCGGCGAAGTTCCATAAATGCATTTTTCATAGAAATCGTCCATTTTTTTGCCAATAAATTTTTCTAAAGATGTTTTAAATTCTGAATCGGTAAAACCTTTTTTAAGATTTACAAAATAGGTTTGATACATGGTTTGCATAAAATCATCCAAGTTTTTTGTTCCATTGGTGTTTTTCAATATTTCCATATTTAAAATACCACCCAAAATAGCACCTTTTGTATAATACGAAACTGTGCTGTTTTTAGAATTTTCATTGGGTTTATAAAATTTTATCCAAGCATCAATACTAGATTCTGACACAGATTGTATAGATGTACCAGATTGATTTTCAATAATATTGATATCTTCAACAAAATTGGTTAGGTAATCTTGAGAAGTGATTAAACCTGATTTACGCAATATATAGTTTTCGTAATAACTTGTAAATCCTTCAGAAAACCATAGCATAGAAGTTATATTTTCTGCTTCATAATTGAAAGGACCCAATGCATAGGGTCTGAGCCTTTTTACGTTCCAAAGATGAAAATATTCATGTGCTAAAAGGCTTAATATTTTCTTGTAGGTTTTTTCACTTTCAAAGAAATTTCTTGGAAAAATACAAGTCGTTGAGTTTAAATGCTCTAAACCTCCATAATTGTTAAGAGTTGGAATGAGTATAAATGTATAATTTTTACAAGGTATTTCACCATAAATATCTATTGCGGTTTTGCACAATCTTTTCATATCACTGAAAAGTCGTGTAGAGTCGAATTTTGAATCTCCGTAATAGCCTATTTTATGAACTGTACCGTTTACATCAAAACTGTATTCTTTTTGATTGCCTATTTCTATTGGAGAATCTACTAAAATATCCAAATTAGGTATTTCAAATACATTTTTTGATGTTTCTTTTAATCCTGTTGTTATTGTGCTCCAATCTTTAAAAGGAGTTATGGTAAGGTTTGCTGGCGTATTTTTTAGTTGATTGATATATACAAACACAGAACCTGGGTTAAGGTATCCATGCGAATCATCGATAAAAGAAGTGCGTACAGATAGCTCAAAAGCATATACGCTGTAATTTACTTGCACTTCTTTAGATTGAGGCTTTAGTTTTATTCTCCAAGTATTTTTGTTGATTTTGATAATTTTTTCGGAACGATTATCAACTTTAGCAACCATTCCTTCAACATTTTTGGCAAAATCTCTAACCAAATAAGAGCCAGGCGTCCAAACAGCCATTTTTATATCTAAATAACCTTTGTTTAAAATAGCTTGTTCAATGTTTTTTAAGTGCATACCTACTTCAAAATAGTGTGTATGTGGTTTGGGCATTTCCAAAGAATAGTCAATTTTTATTTGGGCATTGCTTATATTTGTGATATTGAGTAGTAAAATACATATAAAAGAAAGGATGGAATATTTTTTTTTCATAATTTTTTAAACAAAAAGTCGTTTATTTTCAAGCATATTGTTTTTATTTTTCAATTCTTAAAATTCATAAAAACAAAATACATACATTTTTTTCGTTCAAAGTTAATTTTAATTTTTGAGAAATCTGAAATTTCTATTCTTTAATGAAGAATGTGAAACAGCATTAACTACATTACAAAAACTTAATTCTTATGAAAAAATTATTTTTTCGATTATTTATTTTTACTATTATATTGTTTCCTTCAGAATTTTATGGTCAAAATACTTTAATTTACTCTCAAAATGAATCAAATTTTAGAGCTGGACAAGAACATTTTGTTTTGAAAAATTATTCAGCAGCTTTAAATGATTTTAATAATTTTATCAATTCTCCAAGACATTTACTTGACAATGAAGACGCTACAATTATTCAGGCTGAGTATTATATAGCTTTATCGAGTTTGTATTTGGGCAATTTAGATACAGACTTATTGGCTGATAGATTTATCAACAAACATCCTGAACACCCATCTTCCAAACATTTATTTAAAGAGTTTGGCGATTTTTATTTCAAAAAAGGGGACTATTCGAGTGCAAAACGCTACCTACAAAAATCTATCGGAAGAGATCCTCAAGCTCGTTTGGAGCTCGCTTTGGCAGACTATCATCTTGAAAATTACACAGAAGCTTTAGAGAATTTTGATTTATTGAAAAACGAAGATTTAGGCAATATATCATTGTCGGCAGCCTATTACTCGGGCGTGATTAATTTTAAAAATGGTAATTTTAAACAAGCAGTAGAAGATTTTAAAATTGCTGAAAAATCATCAGAATATGGTCCAGAAATTCCTAATTGGATAGCCAATAGTTATTACAAACAAGGCAGATTAACCGAAATGTTGAGCTATACCGAACCTATTTTGAATAACAAAAGTAATCCGTTCAAAATAGATCAATTGGCTTTATTAACGGCTGATGTTTATTTTCAACAAAATAATTTCGAAAAGGCAAGTAAATATTTTCAAAAATATGCTTCTGATAAATCAAATGTATTAACGCCAGGTATTAAATATAAGTTAGGATTTAGTTTGTACAAAACAGAGCAATATCAAGCAGCATCTGAATATTTGAAAAATGTAGCAGCACAACAAGATACTATCGGACAAAATGGTGCCTATATATTAGGTATTTGTTATTTAAAAAACAATAATCCAAACTATGCGCTAGCGGCTTTTGATCAAGCTAGTAAACTGAAATTCAATAAAAGCATTCAGGAAGATGCTAGTTTCAATTATGCCAAGGTTTTATTAGATTTAGGTAGAGAAAATGATTGCATAAAATCTGCTAAACAATTTTTGGTAACTTATCCAAATTCAGACTATTACGACGATGCTAATGAACTAATCAGCGAAGCCTATTTGTCATCCAACAATTATCAAGCTGCGCTTACTTATATCGAAGGATTAAAAAAACGCACTACAAGAGTAAATAAAGCTTATCAAAGAATTGCTTATAATCAAGCAGTTGCAGAATTCAACTCCGAAAATTACGCTAAAGCTCATTTGTTTTTCGACAAATCTTTGGTTGCCTCAGAAGATCTTTCTTTGAAATATGCTGCTCAATTTTGGAAAGCAGAAGCATTTTCTAGCGAAAAAAAATATGGTGACGCTATACCTTTATACAATTCCTTGATTTGGAATCAAGATAAGTCTGCTAACAATTTGAGTGATTTGCAAATAAAAAGTAGGTATGCATTGGGGTATGCATACTACAACACAAAGGAATATGAGAAGTCTAATCAACAGTTTAAGGCATATTACGACAAAATGAAAACTTTGCCCGACAACGACCAATACAACGATGGTATGGTAAGATTGGCTGATACTTACTATGCCGCTAAAAATTATAATGAAGCATTGGCATATTATGACAAAGCGTTGCTCACCTCAAAAACCGATAGAGACTATGCAAGCTATCAAAAAGCGACTATATTGGTAATAAAAAACGATTTTGCTGGAGCAAAAAAAATATTTCAAAACATTCAATTGGTTTATCCCAACTCGTCATTTGCTGATGATGCTATGCTACAAGAGGCAAATCTAGAGTTTAATGCACAGCAATACGGCCAAGCTATTGCTTCCTATTCAAAACTAATAAAAACAAAAAGCAAAAGTCCTATACTTCCTATTGCTTACAACAAAAGAGCTGCTGCTTATTCAAATACCAAAAACCACGAAGCTGCTTACCAAGATTTTAAATTTTTACTTCAAAATTACCCCAATTCAAAATACGCAAAAGATGCTTTAGTGGGTATTCAAGAAGAGTTGAATGAATTGGGTAAACCAGAAGAATTTAGTCAAATATTAAACGATTACCAATTGGCAAATCCTGAAGATGCATCTACTACCGCTATGGAGTATCAAGCAGCCAAAAATTTGTATCAAAACGAAAGCTATACCAAAGCCATCACAGCTTTAGAAAACTACATACAAAAATATCCTAAAAGTGTAGAAAGATATGAAGCCAATTACCTGATTGCAGATTCATATTTCAGGATTGAAAACAAAAGTCAAGCTCTTAAATACTACACCATAGTGGTAGCCGAAAATAAGTTTAAGTCGGTAGCAAAAGCAGCAACTAGGGCAGCAGAAATTAGTTTCAAGAGTGCCGATTTCCCCACAGCTATTACATTTAACAAAGCTTTGCTAGGCATATCAGCTGATAAAAAAGACCAACAAAACGCACTTTTAAATATTTTAGATTGCTATTATAATTTGGGAAATCAAGATTCTACCTTATACTTTTCAAAAGAAATAATCAATTTGGGTGAATTTGTTTTGGGAGCTAGAAGTAAAGCAAGTTTATATGCTGGTAAAATATGTTTTGATAAAAATGAAACTGTCAAAGCAGTTGATTTTTTCAATCAAACTATTACATTTTCTAAAGATAATAATGGTGCAGAAGCACAATATTTGTTAGCCAAAATACTTTACAATCAAAAGAAATACAAAGAGTCGCACGATATGATTTTAAATAAGCTCAACAATGAAAGTATTTTCCCAAATGTATCGGAAAACATCAGCGGAAGAGCTTTTATACTATTAGCAGACAATTTTGTAGGTATGGAAAATATCTTTCAAGCAAAAGCAACTTTAAAGTCTATCGTAGATAATTCTACCGACACCGCAGTGGTAAACGAAGCCGCCATTAAGCTTAAAGTATTAGAAAACAAATAATTATTAAGAAACCAAGACAACTAAAAATTATTTAAAAGAAATTTTATTAATTGGTTAAAGTTTAAAAAACTTTCAAATGAAACAAATGAAAAAATACATATATACCTTATTAATTTTGACACCAATTCTATCTTTTTCACAAAAAAAAGAAGGTGAAATTACTAGTGAAGAAATAAATATTGATAAAGAACGAAAAATTGAGTTGCCAGTTGTAAGTAGAATTTTTCAGAAAATTCCTGTTCAAACCAATACACAAAAAGAAGTAATCAAATACAGTTTTACCGAGCGTAAATTACCCATTACACTCAATATCACTTCACCATCGGTAATAATGCCAAGGGTAAATGAAGAAGACGAAATAAATTTAAACAAATACGATAATTTTGTATCAGCAGGTTTAGGCAATTATGCACACACGTTTTTTGAAGCACATGCAACACTTAGGCCATCTGACGAAGTCATTCATGGCGTACATTTCAAACACGATGGCAATAGATTTGGTCCGCCAGACGCCAATACAGCATTGGGAAGAAGCCAAAACTTATTAAATATTTACAGCAAAACAAATTTATATTATATCAATTTGGCTGGAAAAATAGGCTGGGAGAGACGTAGCACTCATTTTTATGGAAGCCAACCTAAAAATTACAATATCAAGGAAGACACCATCAGACAAAATTGGAATAAAATTTACTTTTCAGGAGAAATCACCAATGCTCGACAAAACTCTAGAGTAGATTTTACTGCCAAAACAAATTTTTCATTCTTAACTTCCAAACTAAAAAATAAAGAAACATTATCAAACAGTTATCTTAATTTTACATTGCCTATAAACGATAATTTTGCCGCAATGTTAGATGGTGAAATCAATCTGTCGCAATTTGTAAGTAAGGTATCTGCTAACAGATATTTGTTCAAAGCCAAACCAAGTTTCAATTATAAAAACGACTATTTAAACGCCAGTTTAGGACTTAATATCATCAATGATAAAGACAATGCTTTAAGTCTAAACAAAACCTACTTATATCCAACATTTAACCTTGATATAAGACCACTAGAAAATATACACATTTTTGCTGGCTACGATGCAGATATTAAGATGAATACTTATACTAGCATGATACTAGAAAATCCTTGGCTTGACTATAATCTTACATTAAGAAACACTAGAAAACCAAATGAAATATATGTCGGCTCTAAAGGATTGCTCGAAAATGGAATCGGATTTGATGTAAAATTGAGTTATTCAAACTTTAATAACTTTTATGTCATCAACGGATCAATGTCTGACTCTATAAAATTTGACATATTTTATGCACCAGATTCTGTAAAAGTAAAAGTAACCAACCTAACAGGAAACCTGCATTACCAAATTGCAAAAAGATGGAGAAGTAATCTTAAAATAGATTATTCAATTTTTGGAAAATTATCAAGCTTAAATGAAGCTTACCATAGACCAAATTTTCAAGCAACATTTAGTAACACACTATCGTTTAAAGAAAAAATATTTATTACCAGTGATATTTTTTACGTAGTAGGTTTAAAAGGACGCAATAACGTTACAGATAAAGAAGTATCGCTACCAAATATCTTTGATGTGAATTTCAAAATCAACTATTTGTTTTCCGACAAATTCAGTGGTTTTGTAAATCTTAATAATTTAACAGGCAAAACATACCAACAATACCTTTATTATCAACAACAAGGTGTGAATTTTCTTGCAGGTTTGTCATATTCTTTTTAAATTTAATTTTAGTAATACAAAACAATTCGAATTATTTGGTAATGATTTCAACAAAAAATCACATAAAAGAGGCACTTTTTCAACACGATTGTGTTGTATTGCCAAATTTTGGTGGTTTTATTGTGAACTATAAAAGTGCTGAAATTCAGGAACGTTACATTTTACCACCATACAGATGGCTAGCATTCAATGAATTACTAAAGACAGATGACGGTATACTATCTAGTTTCATATCTCAAAAAGAAAATATAAGTCGCCAAGAAGCACTTATACAAATTAAAGATTTTGCAACATTTGTTAAAAATGAAATTAAAATACACCAAAGCTATCAATTAGACGATATCGGCGTATTTACTATCAATCAAGAAGATAGGTTGCAATTTATTCCAGATAAGCAAACTAATTTTTATACAGAAAGCTATGGCTTAGAAAAAATATATTTTTCGTTTAAAGAAACTAAAAATATTCCAGTTCAGGATAATCCTATTCATCACCCCGTTGTATTACCACTTCATAATCCTGTAATACTTCAGCCACAAGTTGATGCTATAGTAATACCTTCACATGAAGAACCATTTGAGGCATTACCCAACTACAATACTCCAGAAAAAAGACGTTTTTCTAAAAAATATATGCTGTATGCTTTAATGATAGGATTTTTGTTATTAGGAATAAACTTGTATTTCCATGACAATAAAAATACAGAAACATCTTCTATGTTGCCTGCAGATTTGCCGTATGTTCCTAAAAAAGAGCTTTTAGCAAAAGCGAAAGCTATAAACGAAGAAATAAAATCCAAACTAGCAAATCAAGAATCAGAATCAGTAATTGCAAATAATACACCCACTGATTTTAAAAGTGAAGAAATAAAAGTAAAACCTGTCGCCAAGCCAGCAACCGAAATAGTTAAAACAAAACAAAACAAAAAATTCTATTTGATTGCGGGAAGCTTTGGCCTAAAAACAAATGCAAAAATACTACAAAATCGACTTAAATCAGAAGGTTACAATAGCGAAGTGATTTTTTCACGTCAAAGTAATTCATACAAAGTAAGTGTAGCAGCTTACGATGTTGAAGCTGAAGCTCAACAAGATATGATAGAAAAAAGAGCAATTTTAGGAGGTAATATTTGGGTATTGAAGCAATAAAAATATAAAATGGTACAAGCAATATATAATTTTAGCCAAGAAGAAAAGCAAAATAGAAAAAAAGCAGTTTTCTATACAATTATTGTCAATTGTATGCTTTTGTTAGTATTTTGGTTTTCAAATATTTGGACTGGTGAAGACACCGTCATCAAAGAACAACCTTCAGGTGGATTTATAGTCAATTATGGAACCAGCGAAGTAGGTTCAGGAAAAATTGAAACACACAATATTCCCAACAAATCTGAAGTCAATGTAGAGTCAAAAAAAGAAATAGTAAAACCAGAAATAACCAAAACAAAAATTGTTAAATCGAAGCCCATTGCAGAAGCTCCAGTAATGAGTAGCACCGAAAAAAGTAATTATAAGGTAAAAGAAAGTAAAGTAATACCTACCAAAACAGTAACACCCAAACCAACTCCTGAAAAAGTAGTTGTTGCCAAACAACCAGAGCAACCTAAAGTAAACCAAAGTGCGATGTTCAAAAAGCCTAAAAGTCAGGCAAACGGAAGTATAGGAACAGATAGTAGAGCAGGTGGCAATTCAAATGGAAACGACAAACCTGGAACTATAGGAGATAAAGGTCAAGCTGATGGAACAATAGGAGCAGGAACAATTTATAAAGGTCCAAAAGGCAACGGAACAGGGCCCGGAAGTGGGGGAGCAGGATCTGGAGGAAATGGCTCATCAGTAAATATTACAGGTTGGACATGGTCTAGCAAACCCATTATTAATGATGATAGCGATGAAGTGGGTTTAATTAGATTTTCTATAAAAATAGATGATAACGGTGATATTCTTTCATTAAAAGTAATAGAGAAAACTGTAAGCTCATCTTTGGCAGATAAATACAAAAAAGCAATTGAAAGAGTAAACTTCAAACCAACTTCGTCTGCAGATAGACCTCCCACATCTACTGGAACAATAACATTTAGAATAAACAATAAATAAATTATTTTCCATGAAAAACATCCTTTTTAATCAACCAAAAAGGATGTTTTTTTATTGAATTTAAACAATGAATTACCAAGAAACGATAGATTATTTATACCAATTGTTGCCAGTTTTTCACAGAGAAGGCAAAAAAGCTTACAAAGCAAATTTAGACAATACATTGAAAATTGCTTCGCACTTAGACAATCCACATTTAAAATTCAAGTCTATTCACGTTGCAGGTACCAATGGAAAAGGAAGTACTTCTCATTTTTTGGCATCTATCTTACAATCAGCAGGTTACAAAACAGCATTATATACTTCACCACATCTAAAATCTTTTACAGAAAGAATTAAGATAAACGGACAAGCGATTCCAGAAAAAGAAATCATTGATTTTGTATCACGAAATCAGTCATTTATCAACGAATTAAGACCTTCTTTTTTTGAATTAACCGTGGGTTTAGCTTTTGAATATTTTGCTAACCAAAAAGTTGACATAGCTATTATTGAAGTAGGTTTGGGAGGCTTATTAGATTCAACCAATATTATTCAACCAGTGCTATCTGTTATTACCAATATTGGCTACGACCATACC